>NZ_VRUT01000065.1:0-26180 GCF_008039465.1 Methylobacterium sp. WL120
CCGCCGGAGGGTGCGCGGACCGCGCCCGCTCCGGCCGACCCATCCCCCGACGCGGTCGCCGGCCTCGCCGGGGACCCGACATCGACCCGAGGTGATCCATGACCCAAGCCCATCCGACCAGCGGCGCCGAGCCCGATGCCGCCTGCCCGGTCTCCCTGGAACTGCTCGGCGAGGTCTACCGGGCCGACGAGTACGACTTCCCCGAGATCGTCGCCGGGATCGCGCCCCTCAAGCGGGCGCAGCTCGCGGCCTACCTCTACGGCAAGAGCCACATGCACCAGCTCGGCCTGAAGGTGGCCCGCGCCTGCGAGCGCGAGGACCTGATCCGGGTCGCGGGCGAGGTCGGCTCGGTGATCCATGGGCAGGCGCACCTCAAGCCCGCGCCCGCGCCCGTCCCGGTGGTCGAGGCCGGCGCGCCGAAGCCGAAGAAGGTCAGCCTCGGGGGGCCTGCGAAGAAGATCAGCCTCGGCGGCTCGGCCGCCAAGGGCCGCAGCTTCGACTAATGCCAAGTCTCATGGGTCAGAACCCATGAGGTCCGGCGGACGCCCGCCGCCCCGCAGTCGCGGGGGCCGAACCTCGATGAGTCGGGCTCACCGAGGTTCGGTATAAGTCGCCCTTCCCTCCGAAAATCTTGAATGCGACGCGGCGGCCGGGCGGGGGAACCTCCGGCGGCCGGGGTCGCTTGTCGAGCGCTGAGCGCCTGGAGTGTCAACGCATGTTCGGTTCCTGGTACAAGCTCGGGATGGACGCCACGATGCTGGCGTTCGAATCCCAGCAGGTGATCGGCATGCGGCTGATCAAGATCGCGGCGGGCGGCGCCGTGGGCCAGGCCGAGGCGCAGCGCATGGTCACCGAGAAGGTGGTGGCGGCGGGCGAGGCAGCGCTGATGGTGGCCTCCGGCGCCTCGACCGCGAAGGTCATCGCCGGTTATCGGCGCAAGGTCCGCGCGAACGCGCGCCGGCTGTCGAAGGGCTGATCCTTCTGCGGGGGAGGGCGGTTTCGCACCGCAGCAACCCGTTAACCGCGCCTTAACCACCGGCTTTCATCGTTTCCCAGGGACAGCAACGGGAGACGGACATGGATGTCATCGAGCACCGGGTGCGCGAGCGCGCCTACTACATCTGGGAAGACGAGGGCCGCGTGCACGGCCGCGCGGACGCCCATTGGCTGCGCGCCGAGGCCGAGGTCGCCGCGCCGGCGCCGATCCTGACGATCGAGGCCGTCGCCGCGACCGGCCTGGCGCCGAGCCCGGCCAAGACCCTCAAGCCCCGCGCCAGCCGCGCCAAGGCCGTCGCGAAGCCCGCCGAGGTCGCCGCGAAGCCGGTTGCCAAGACAATATCTGCCAAGACAACCGCGACCAAGGCTTCGGCCTCCAAGACGGCGGCCCCCAAGGCTCCGAAGGCGCTCGCCGCCGCCGGCCTCGCCGCCAAGCCGAAATCCGCCCGCGCCGCCACGGGCGCCAGCCTGCACTGAGGCGCCGCACGGCCCTTCGACGTCGACCGCAAGAGCCCGTCCCTCGCCCGAGGGGCGGGCTCTCGCCGTTCGAAGGGCCCTTGTCGTTCGAACGGCTCTTGATCGTTCGAAGGGCTCTTGTCGCCGTCCTCGCCCTTCTCGGACGGCGTCGGATGCGGGATACCCGGTGCTTCGGCCGCGCGGGACGGGTTCGCGTCTTTCCGAGAGCAGGGTTTTGGTCCGCATGCCAGACGCCGTCGCCGGGAGCGGGGCCGCCGCGCCCGCATCCGCCAAGCCGTCCTTTCTGAGCCACCTCGCCGACCGGCGCATCGCAGCGATGCTCGGGCTCGGCTTCAGCTCCGGGATTCCGTTCCTGCTGGTCTACGTCACGCAGTCGGCCTGGCTCGCGGAGGCCAAGGTGCCGATCGGCATCCTCGGGCTGCTGAGCGAGCTGACGCTGGCCTACAAGTTCAAGTTCCTCTGGGCCCCGTTCCTCGATCGCTACGACGCCCCCATCCTCGGGCGCTGGCTCGGCCGGCGGCGCGGCTGGATCGTCGCCACGCAAGCCGGCGTGGCGCTGACGCTTTCCGGCATCGCCTTCGGCGACCCGGCGCATTGGCTCGCCTGGACGGTGGTGTTCTCGCTGGCGCTGGGATTCGCCGGCGCGACGCAGGACGTGGTGATCGACGGCTGGCGCATCACCGTGGCGCCGGCCGAGCGGCAGGCGCTGATGTCGTCCTTCGCCGAGGTCGGCTGGCGGGTCGGCAACCTCGCGGCCGGCGCCGGCGCGCTCTACCTCTCCGACGCCTACGGCTGGCGCGCCGCCTACCTGTGCATGGCCGTGCTGATGGCGCCTGGCATGATCGCGGCGCTGATGGCGCCGGAGCCGGAATCCGATCGGAACGCCGCCCATGTCAATTCCCAAGCCCGCGCCGGCTTCGTCGAGACCGTGATCGCGCCGATCCGCGAGCTGATCACGCGGCTCGGGCCGATGGCGGTGCCGATCCTCGTGATGGTCGCGGGCTTCCGCATGCCCGGCTACGTGTCGAGCGCGATGGCGATGCCGCTGTTCAAGAGCCTGCACTACTCCAACACCGACATCGCCACGGTGACCAAGCTGTTCGGCTTCGGCGTCGCGCTCTCCGGCACGTTCCTGGCGAGCTTCGTGGTGCCGCGGATCGGCATCCTGGCGAGCCTCGTCGCCGGCACCGTGTTCGGCTCGGCCTCGCACCTCGCGCTCGCCTACCTCGCGATCCACGGCGGCGACGGGGGCGGGGCGTTCTGGACCTTCGCCGCCGCCGTCAGCATCGACAGCTTCGCCTACGCCTTCGCCTCGATCGTGCTGATCACCTACATGTCGTCGCTGGCCTCAAGCGAGCACGCAGCGAGCCAGTACGCGCTGCTCACCTCGCTCTGTGCGCTCCCCGGCAGCCTGCTCGCCGGCGCCTCCGGCTTCATCATCGAGGATGTCGGCTTCGCCTGGTTCTTCGTCGGCACGGCGCTGCTCGGCGTGCCGGTGGCGATCCTGTGCGTCTACGTCTGGCGCGTCCACCCGCGCACCGACGCTCCGGCGGGCTGAGGCTCCGACACGCGGCGTGGAACGGGGGCGAAGCTGTACCGTTGTCCGACGAGACGCATTTGCCGGTGAAGGCGCGAGCGCGCCGCGCGCGCGCCGCCCGTTCCGTCACGAGGATCCGATGACACTCCGCACAGCCGGCCTTCTCCTCGCCCTGCTCGCCGTCCCGGCCACCGCGCAGGCGCAGGTCTACCGCGACCGTCCGGCGGCGGGTCCCCTCGGTGAGACCGTGCCGATCACCGTCGGCGGGCGCGCGCCCTGGCAGCCGGCCTGGGCCTACGATTCCGGCGGCGACAACGACCGGCGGCCGGAGCTGCCCTACTATCAGCAGGGCCGCGGCCAGCAGACCGGGGGCCCCACCCGCAACCTGCTGCCCGACGACGGCTTGCGCCTCGTCCCGATTCCGCGCTGATCCGATGAAAGCCGCGATCTTCGACATCGACGGGACGCTGCTCGACAGCGTCGACCTCCACGCGGAAGCCTGGGTCGAGGCCTTCCGCCACTTCGGCGTGGAGACCGACTTCGCCGAGGTCCGCAGCCAGATCGGCAAGGGCGGCGACGAGCTGATGCCGGTCTTCCTGTCGGAGGCGCAGCTTCGCGACCAGGGCGAGACGATCGAGGCCTACCGCTCCGACCTGTTCAAGCGGGACTACCGCGACCGGGTGAAGCCGTTTCCGGGGGTGCGCGCCCTGTTCGAGCGGCTTCGCGCCGACGGCACGACCATCGCGCTGGCCTCCTCGGGCAAGCGTAGCGAGGTCGAGCACTACCAGAAGGTGCTCGGCATCGAGGACCTCGTCGACGCGGCCACCAGCTCGGACGACGCCGAGCGCTCGAAGCCCCATCCGGACATCTTCCAGGCGGCGCTGAAGCGGCTCGACGACGTCGATCGCAGCGAGATCGTGGTTTTGGGCGACACGCCCTACGACGCGCAGGCCGCCGGCAAGGCCGGGCTCGCCACGATCGGGCTCCTGTGCGGCGGCTTCCCCGAGGCCGACCTGCGGGCCGCCGGCTGCATCGCGATCTACCGCAGCCCGGAGCATCTGCTCGCGGATTTCGAGGCCTCGCCCCTGGCGAAACGCAAGCCCGGCGACGGGTGATTCGCCAGCTTGCCCACTCTTGTCCCCGCATTCCTGGCATGCGTGTGGCCGGGATGCGACGCAGTCTCGCGCCGGCTACGGACAGCGCGCGATAAGGCTGGCGCCGGCGGCGCGAAAGGCGTAGCCACCCCGCCGGAACTTCCTGGGATCCTTCTGAGGACGGGGCGGATCATGCAACAGACGGCCGAGACCAGCGTACAGACCTGGATCCCCTGCATCGACAGGCCCCTCCACGAGCGGATCGCGGAGGCGGTCCAGAGCCGCGCCACGCCGATCAGCCAACTCCTCCGCTTGATGTCGGCCCTCGACGCCGAGGGCAACGCCCACGAGAACCTGGCCAACGAGAACCTGCGGCTCCAGCTCCGCGCCCGCATCGGCGCGCCGCTGAGCGCCTGACGCCTGGAATCGCGTCGGCGACGGCGCCGGCGATGCTTGCGTGTTGAAGTCATCGGCTTCGACCAGCGCATGCCGGCGGCGTCCTCGAAGCCGGATCGGCGGTTCGGCCCGAGCCCCCGATGCGCTCGCCGCCACGGCGAGCCGTGGCTTCGACCATCCGAATGTCTGGTCGCTAAGGCTGGACCCAGAGGCAGGCCGACTCGCCTTTCACGGCGAGGCATTCGAACGGCGCGCCACCGATCATCGCGCGATGCTCGACGGCCCCGACGTCCGCGCGGGAGACTGCCTTGCATCCGGGCCGGCCGGCGGCCGCGGCGAGGGCGGCCGCGCGATCGGGATTGGCCGTCGCGAGAAGGCGCAGCGAGACGAGCGTGTCGCAGGCGGCGATCCGGTCGTCAGGCTCCGCGTGGGCCGGCGTCACGAGCAGGACGGTGAAGCAGATCGCGGCCCAGCGCGCACGATGTCGGACGTCCCGCGCGATCATGATTTTCCTTCGGCATCCACGGACAGGGCGGCTTGCCCTCCTCGGAAAACGGCAACGCCGTCCGCGGCTAACGGACGGCGTCGTGTGGCGGCCGGATGCGCTGGCGCGTCCGGGATTCAGCGCTTGGTCTTCACCTTGGCCTTGCGGGCGGCGTAGCGGGCATCGCGAAGTTCCTTCTTCGCGGCGAGCTCGGAGGCTTTGCGCTCCTGCAGCGCGGCGGCCTCGGCGGCCTCGCGGGCGATCTGAGCGGAAAGCTCGGCCTCCTCGCGGGCGCGCTTCTCTTCCGCGGCCTGCTTCTCGGCGGCGATGCGGGCGGCCTCGCGCTCACGGGTGCGGGTTTCGCGGGCCTGGACGAGCTCGGCGCGGGCCTTGGCCTTGGCGATCATCTCGGGGTCGTCGGCCGGGGGGCGCGCCTTGAACTTGGCGAGCAGGGCAGCCTTGGCGGCTGCGGAATGCTGACGGCGATCGTCGAAATTGCGATAGTCGAATGCGCTCATCTGACCTTTCTCGTACGGTGTCTCACTTCGGGGTTTCGGGAGCGTCCGCGCCGGATCAATCCGTGGGACGGGGCCGGGGGAACGGGCCCTGCAGCAAAGCGTCTTCCGCCCTGCGGCGGATCGAAAAAGCCAATGACCGAGCGCTTGCCGGCATGCAACCTGGACGTCATCGGGAAATCGTGACGAAGCGCGGAAATCGTCGTCGCGCCACCCAAATCCAGCCACGGATGCGGAAATGCCGCAGCGCCGTGACAGCAAGTGACTAGGTTGACGCCCCCGGACTTCAAGTCCGGAGGCGTCGTCCGTCGGATCAGGCAGCCTGGAGGTTCCCGGCCGACTGCTTGCCGGTGCGCTTGTCGTTCTCGATCTCGTAGGAGAGCTTCTGGCCCTCGATCAGGTTGCGCATGCCGGCGCGCTCGACTGCCGAGATGTGGACGAACACGTCTTTGCCGCCGTCATCCGGCTGGATAAAGCCGTAACCCTTGGTCTCGTTGAACCACTTCACGGTGCCCGTGCTCATGGCGCCTACCTCCGTCGTATCAGATGTGTTGACCCCGCCGGCCCGAGCGGCTGTCCACGCGTGGGGATGGGCGAGGGAGTATGGATGTCGAGATGGAATGTCAGTCGAAGCAACGCCCTTGCAAGAGGCTAAAGGGACAGCGGGCGGAGCAACCCGGCGGCGGCCGGCAAGCATCGACGCAGTCGCAGAGGTAGGTCGCGCCCGGGCGTCTGACAAGAGTGCGGCCAACGGTGGCGCCGACCGTCGCGGCGCCCGCCGAAGGTTGCCGCAGCCGGCCCGGGCAGATAGGCTCGACCGCGTGCGCGATGGGGTCCTGGCGATCGACCCCGCGCCCGATCGACCCCGGATCCGGCTCGGGCGGGGGACCGGCGGCGGCCTTCCTTAAGGCCTGCCGTGGCATGATCGGCATCGCGGCAACGGGGGGACTTCGAAATGATCGCGACGGATCGTTCGCACGCCGCGAACCTGCAGCGCACGGCCGGCCGCCGGGCGTGACGCGACGCAACCGGGACCGACCGCGCGTTCGGAACGGCACGCGCGACGGCGCTCGGGCCGGCGCCGTCCTCAGCTCCATCGTCGCCGCCGGCCTGTCGCTGTCCGCCGCGCCGGCCGCGGCCTTCGACCTGTTCGGGCTGTTCGGCTCCGAGGAGGAACCCCTGGCCCCGAGCGCCGCGGCGCTGCCCTACGCGCTCAAGATCCAGGGCACCGACGATTCGGACCTGGAGAAGACGCTGGAGGACACCTCGACCCTGCACCGCCTGCGCCGCGAGCCGCCGCCGGACGGGGAGGGGTTGGTGCGCCGCGCCGAGGCCGACATCCGGCGCCTGCCCGACGCGCTCTCCGGCTACGGCTACTACGCCGGCCGCGTCACCGTGCGGATCGAGGAGGTGGTGCTCGGCGGCGAGGCCTCGCTGATCGCCGCCGCCCGCGCCGCGGAATCCGAGCGCGCCCGCGCCCTGGTCCCGGTCCGCATCGCGGTCGATGCCGGGCCGCTCTACACGATCCGCACCGTCACTGTCCGCGATCCGCAGGGGCAGGCCTTCCCCGAAGACGTGCTGCCGCCGCGCTTCACCCGGGTCGACGACGACACCCCGGCGCGCTCCAGCCTGGTGCTCGCCCGCGAGGCGAAGATCGTCGACCGCTTCCGCGAGCGCGGCCACCCCTTCGCCAAGGTGGTGTCGCGCGATCCCGTCGTGGACGACGCCGCCCACGTCATGGACGTGACCTTCACCGTCGACCCCGGCCCGCGCGCCGGCCTCGGCGCGGTCGCCGTGCGCGGCACGAAGGACATCGACCCGGCGGTGGTGCGCTCCTTCATCTACGCGGAGCCGGGCGACCCGTACTCGCCCAAGGCGCTCTCCGACATGCGGCGGGCGCTGGTGAAGGTCGAAGGCCTCGGCTCGGTGCGGGTGCGCGAGGGCGAGGCGCTGGACGGGCAGGGCAACCTGCCGATCTTCGTCGACGTGACCGAGCGCGACCGCAACCTGATCGGCGTCTCGGCGCGCTACTCCACCGTCGACGGCCCCGGCATCCGGGCGACCTACGCCAACCGCAACCTGTTCGGCGGCGGCGAGACCATCCGCCTCGACGCCGACCTGTTCTACCTCGGCAACGACCTCTACGCGACGCAGCGCAAGCTCGCCGGCATCGAGTCGAACGGGCTCGGCGGGCGCTTGTCGGCCACCTTCGTCAAGCCGGCGCTCTGGGGCACCCGCAACGACCTGATCGCCAACCTCTTCGCCGGCCGCGAGGCGCAGCAGAGCTACGTCGCCGACGCCGCCGGCGGGACGCTCGGCGTCCGCCACCGCTTCTCGGACACGTTCTACGCGCAGGTCGGCGTCGAGGGGCAGGCGGGCCGCGCCCAGGACGCGCTGGGCAAGGTCGACTACCGCCTGGTCGGCATCCCGGTCTCGGTGTCCTACGATTCCACCGACAACCTGCTCGACCCGACCAAGGGTGTCCGGCTCACCGCCTCGGCGACGCCCTATGCCGGCTTCCTCGGCTCCGATCCGTCGATCTTCGTCGCCAAGGCGCAGGGCTCGACCTACTACGCGCTGGACGACGAGGCGCGCTACATCCTCGCCGGCCGCCTCGGCTTCGGCTCGATCTCCGGCGCCAGCCTGGAGGACATCCCGGCCAACATCCGGTTCTTCGCCGGCGGCGGCGGCTCGGTGCGCGGCTTCCCCTATCGCACGCTCGGGCCGCGCGGGCCGTTCAACCTGCCGGTCGGCGGCCGGAGCCTGCTGGAAGCCTCGTTCGAGGCCCGGATCAAGATCACCGACACGATCGGCGTGGTGCCGTTCTTCGATGCCGGCACCGCGTTCGCCGGCTCGCTCCCCGACTTCGACGAACGCATCCGCACCGCGGTGGGCCTCGGGCTTCGCTACTACACCGGCATCGGCCCGATCCGCGTCGACGTCGCCCTCCCGCTCGACCGGATCAAGGGCAACCACGAGCGCCCGGTCGCGCTCTACATCAGCCTCGGGCAGTCGTTCTGATGGGAATCTGGGACACGCGACGCGGCGCCTTCTCCCAGGGGGAGGGGGCTGGGGCGAGGGGCGTGACCGCTCCGGACACTTCTCATCCCTCACCCCGACCCTCTCCCGGCCGGGAGAGGGGGCCCGCGCTCGGTCCGGCGGCGTTGCGCCGTGCAGGGATCCGCCGTCCCGTGGGGCAGGGCGGAACGCGCGTCGCGCTCGCCGCCTCGCTCCTCGTCGTCGGGCTTTCCGCTCCCGCAGCCGTCACCCACGCCGCGGACGAGGCCGAGAAGACCGTGCTCGGCGGCCTGCTCTCGCGGGCGCTCTCGACCCCGTCGTCGCGCGTCGCCATCGGCGCGGTCGACGGCGCGCTGTCGTCCGACGCCGTCATCCGCGACGTGGCGATCAGCGACCGCGACGGAGTCTGGCTCAAGCTCGACCGGGCGCGCATCGTCTGGCGGCGCCTCGCGCTCCTGTCCGGCCGGCTCGAGGTCGACACCCTCGAGGTCGGCAGGCTCGACGTGCTGCGGCGCCCGGTGCCCGCCGCCGTCGTCGCGACGCCGGAGCCCGACGGAACCCTGCTGCCGGACCTTCCGGTCAAGGTCGAGATCAAGAACTTCTCCCTGGCCGACCTCGTGCTCGGCGAGGGCATCGCCGGCCAGCCGGCGCGGCTCTCGGCCAAGGGCCGGGCGAAACTCGGCGCGCCGTCCGAAGGGCTCGACCTCGACGCCGCGGTGCAGCGCCAGGATGCCGGCGGCCGGTTCGGCCTCAAGCTGCTGTTCGTGCCGCAGGGCGAGCGCCTGGAGGTGAAGGCGGCCCTGAACGAGCCGGCCGGCGGCCTGCTCTCCAAGGGCCTAAACATGCCCGGCGCCCCGCCGGTCGACCTCGACCTCGACGGGCGCGGGACGCTGGATGCGTGGAACGCCCGCCTCGATTTCTCCGCCGGCGAAACCATCGGCGCGCAGGGCGGCGCCCGGATCACGCGGGTCGGGTCCGAGCGGCGGCTCGCCCTCGACCTCGCCGCGCGCATCGAGGGGCTGCTGCCCGGCCCCGCCGCCGCGGTGTTCTCGGGCACGACCAAGCTCGACGGAGCGCTCGGCTTCTCCGACGGCGGCGCCCTGCGGATCGACCGGCTCGAACTGGCGTCCCGCACTGCCCGCCTTGACGCGCGCGGCACCCTCGACGCGGCGCGCAACGCCGACTTCACCCTCCAGGCCCGCGCCGTGCCGACCGAGGGCGGGGTGACCCGGGCCGCCGAGAGCGAGCTCAAGACCTTGGTCTTCGACGGAAGCCTAAAGGGGCCGCTCGCCCGGCCCCGCGTGGCGGGTAGCCTGAAGGCCGCCGGCCTGCGCACCCGCGACAGCACCCTGGACCTCGTCGAGGCCCGGCTCTCGGCCGAGCCCGAAGCGGCCGACCGCTTCGCCCTGAGCGCCGACGCCCGGGTCGAGGGGCTGACGCTGCCCGACCCCGCCCTGCGGCGGGCGCTCGGCACCAAGGCCGCCTTCGACTTCCGCGGCACCCTGGAGCCCGACAACGTGGTCGCGGTCTCGCGCCTGCACGTCGAGGCGCCGACGATGCGGGCGGATTATGCCGGCCGCGTCGGCCGCAACACCCTCACCGGCACGGTCGAGGCCGTCCTGTCCGACCTTACCGCCTTCTCGGACCTCGCCGGCCGGCCGCTCGCCGGGCGGATGTCCGGCACGGCCAAGCTCGACGGCGATCCGGCGCGCAAGGCCGTCACCGCCGACCTCGACCTGCGCACCGAGGCGCTGTCGCTCGGCCGCCCCGTGCTCGACCGGCTGCTCGGAACCGAGCCGCGCGTCACCGGGCGCCTGTCGCAGGTCTACGACGGCTACGCCTTCGACGCCGCCAAGCTCGAGGGCGCCGCCGTCGTCGGCCGCCTCGACGGCCGCGCCACCGCCCGGGTCGCCGACGCCCGGCTCGACGTCGACCTGAAGGATCTGTCCGCCCTCGACGAGCACCTTTCCGGCCGGGCGGGCCTCTCCGGCACGCTCTCCGGCAGCCTCGAACGGCCCGACCTGTTCGCCCTGATCAGCGCGGACCAGGCCAGCGGCATGGGCCGCCCCGTGCGGGCGCTGCGGATCGAGGCGACCCTCAAGGACCTGACCGGCGCCCTCGACGGCACGGTCGCCGTCGGCGGCACCGTCGGCGGCAAGCCGCTCCAGGGCGGCGCGCACCTCGCGCGCGCAGGGGCCGACTGGCGCCTCGACCGGCTCGGCCTGGGCCTCGGCTCGGTGAGCCTCGCCGGGAACGCCGCCCTCGACGCCGCGACCTGGCTGACGGAGGGCGCGGTCCAGCTCAAGGCCGGCGACCTCGACGACCTCACGCCGCTGGCGCTGACCCGGCTCACCGGCCGCCTCGACGCCGACATCGCCCTGTCGCGCGCGGGCGGGCGGCAGGACGCGACGATCCGCGCGACCGGCGAACGGCTGCAGGCCGGCGCGGTCGGCCTCGCCCGGCTCGACGCGGACCTGAAGGGGCAGGACCTGCTGGGACCGGAGCTGCGCGGCGCTCCGCGGATCGATGGGCGCGTCGAGGCCGACCGGCTCGTCGCCGCCGACCAGACCCTCGACACGGTGCGCCTGACTGCGACGGGCTCCACGGCTGCGACCGACCTCGCGCTCAAGGCGCGCGCCCGCGGCTTCGACCTCGACGGTGCCGCCCGCGTCGGCCCCGGCGACGGCGCGGACAAGGCGACGCGCATCGACCTGATCCGCTTCTCCGCCGCACGCGGCGCCGACCGGCTGGCGCTGGCCGGCCCCGCGACCGTTACCCTCGACGGGAACGGCGCCCGGATCGAGGGCCTGACCATCGCCGCCGGCACGGGCCGGGTCACGGTGGCAGGCCGGGCGGGGCGCGACAACGACCTGACGGTCGGCATCCGCGCCCTGCCGCTGGCGCTCGCACGCATCGCCTCGCCCGGCCTGACGCTCGCCGGCACCCTCGACGGCGAGGCCGCGATCCGCGGGCCCGCCGACCGTCCACAGGGGCACTACGCTCTGACGGTCGCCCGCCTCGTCACGCCGGAGACCCGCAAGGCCGGCCTGCCACCGATCGAGGCCCGGGCCTCGGGCGACCTCGGCGACGGCCGGATCGGGCTCGACGGGCGCATCACCGCCGGCCCCGGCGTCGCGATGACCCTGTCCGGCTCGCTGCCCGCGGGGGCCGGCGGCGAGCTCGCGGTGAAGGCGCGTGGAACGCTCGACGCCGCCTTGGCCAACAGCCTGCTCAGCGTCGGCGGCCAGCGCGTCGCAGGCCGCGTGACGATCGACGCGGGCGTGGCCGGGACGCTGGCCGCGCCGCGGGCGGAGGGCAGCGCGACGCTCGTGGGCGGCAGCTTCGCCGACCCGCTCAACGGCATCCGGCTCACCAACATCGAGGGCCGCGCCACGGGGCGCGGCGACACGATCGTCCTCGAACGCCTCACCCTGGCGACCCGCAACGGCGGCCAGCTCCGGGCCGACGGTCGCGTGGCGCTCGAGCCGCAGGCCGGCTTTCCCGGCACGATCCGCATCGCGGGCGAACGCGCCGAGCTGATCTCGAGTCCGCTGATGACGGCGGTCGCGAGCCTGAACCTCGCGCTTTCCGGCCCGCTGGCGCGCACGCCGCGGATCGCCGGGCGCGTCGACGTGGTCTCGATCGACGTGTCGGTGCCCGACCGGCTGCCCGCCACGGTGCAGCCGCTGCCGGGCATCCGCCGGATCAACACCCCGCCGGACATCCGCGCCCGGCTCGACGCCAAGGCCGCGCGCGGCGCGCAGGTGGCCGCCGTCGGCAAGCGCGGCCCGCGCCGCGGCAAGCCCGCCGTGCCGTTCGACGCCACCCTCGACGTGGCGGTGTCGGCCCCGAACCGCATCTTCGTGCGCGGGCGCGGCATCGACGCCGAACTCGGCGGGAGCTTGCGCGTGACCGGCACCTCGCGCGACCCGACCGCCAACGGCGCGTTCGAGCTTCGGCGCGGGCGCCTCGCGGTGATCGGGCAGCGCCTCGACTTCACCCGCGGCCGCGTGACCTTCGGCGGCGCGATCGCGGCGCCCGACCTCGACTTCATCGCCGAGACCAAGGCCACCGACATCACCGCCCGCATCGCGGTCTCGGGCCCGGCCGACAGCCCGGTCTTCGCGATCTCCTCGGACCCGAGCCTGCCGCAGGACGAGGTGCTGTCGCGGCTGCTGTTCAAGAAGGCGTCGGGCAGCCTGTCGCCGTTCCAGGCGCTGCAGCTGGCGCAGGCCGTGTCGCAGCTCTCCGGCGGGGCAGGGGGCGTCGACGTGTTCGAGGCGGCGCGCAAGGGCCTCGGCCTCGACAGCCTCGACGTCTCGACCGGGACCAGCGGGGGCCCGGCCCTCGGCGCCTCGCGCTACCTCAGCGACCGCCTCAGCGTCGGCATCAAGGCCGGCGCGAAGCCCGCCGACACCGGCGCCACCATCGACTACGACGTGACGCGCCGGGTGAAGATCCAGGGCGAGGCCGGCAGCGACGGCCGCACCAGCGTCGGCGTCGGCGCGGAATGGGAGTACTGACGCCGGGCCACGCTGGCGCCTCGCCGGACGATGCTCTCAACGGCTGCGAGGTCGCATCGTCCTCACGCGAGCCGGCATTCGCCTCGCTTGAAGATGCCCTAGTGGCAGGCGATGCCGGCCTTCTTCGGGCCGATCGCCTGGGCGAGGCGGCGGCCGACATGCAGCATCGCCTTCTCGACCAGGGCGAGCGTCGCCGCGTCGTCGTCGAGCTTGGCATATTCGTGGGCGACGATCAGGCCGTCGGCGATGCCTTCGAGCAGGCCGACCCGTTCGGCCGCCGGGTCGATCGCCTCGGGCGCCGGCGCCTCCGCGACCGGCGTCGCGCAGCGATCGAGGACCGCCTGCGAGGCCTCGACCGTCTTGCGGGTCTCCTCGATGATCTCGCGCATCTCGGCGACGAGCGAAGGCTGGACCGCGACCTTCGGGTGATCGATGCTCATGCTGTACCTGCCCCCACGACGACGGCAGATTGCATCCTGTGGTTGATATTCGTCAACAGAATTCGCATGCCGCGCGACTCGCACGGCCCATCGCGCGGCGTGAGCGCCGTCCGAACGCGAACGAGCCGCACCCGTTTCCGGGGCGGCTCGTCGGGGCCGTCAGCTTCGCGACCCCGCAGGGTCGCGCCGGGAGACTTACTTGATCAGCGTCAGCAGGGCCTTGCCGGCGGGGGACTTCAGTTCCTTGGCGTCGAGGGTGCCGTCGCCGTCCGGGTCGGCGGCCTTGAAGCGGTCGGCGACGGCGGCGAGGTATTCCTTCTTGTCGACCGTGCCGTCCATGTCCGGGTCGGCCTGCTTCAGGCCGGCGACGCTCAGGCGCCCCTTCAGCTCCTTCTTGTCGAGGGTGCCGTCGGAATCCTTCTCGAGGCGGTCGAAGGTCGCCGAGGCGGTGGCCTCGATCTCCTTCATGTCGACGGTGCCGTCGTTGTCGGTGTCGATCATCTTGACGGCCTGCGCGCCGCTCATCGGCTTGGCGAACGCGACCGGGGCGGCCAGGGTGGCGGTAGCCAGGACGAGGGCGGCGAAGCTGTTGGAAAGACGAAGGGTCATTGCCGAATTCTCCCGAAACGTGTTGCGCGAAATCCCTACGCGTGCCTCTTGCACCGCACAAGCGCTTTTTCGATCTCATCGCTGAGGTTGCCCCGCGCGCCTGCGGGGACGGCGGTGCGGACGGGAGCCCAACGCGGCATTCCCCGCGGCGTTGCGGTATCCCCTCCGAATTGCCCGTCCCCCCGAGCCGCGAGATCCCGACCCGATGGCCGCCCGTCCGCTGATCCTCTATCCCGACCCGCGCCTCGACCTGCCGTCGGAGCCGGTCGGGGCCTTCGACGCCGACCTGCGCGACCTCGCCCGCGACGTGACGGAGGCCCTCGATGCGGCCGCGGCGGCCGGGTTGACCGCCGCCCATCTCGGGGTGCGGCGGCGCCTCGTCGTGCTGCGCCCGGAGCCCGGTGGCGCGGCCACGGTCTACGTCAACCCGGAGATCGTCGAGCGCTCGCCCGAGCGCGCCACCGCCCGGGAGGGCAGCGTCTCGATGCCCGGCGTGTCCGAGCCGGTCGAGCGGGCGGCCACGATCCGGGTGCGGTTCCACGACCTCGACGGGATCGAGCGTGAGGAGGCGGCGGACGGGTTCCGGGCCGCCTGCCTCCAGCACGAGATCGACCAGCTCGACGGCGTGTTCTGGATCGCGCGGCTCTCGCGCGTGCGCCGGGAACGGGCGGTGAAGCGCTTCGCCAAGCTGCGGGCGCAGGCCTGAATCCGCCCCCGTCGCGACGCCCCGGGCCCCGAGCCGTGCGGCGCTCGCGGCCTTGGCGCGCTGCCGGGCTGCGCTTAGGAAGAGGGATGCGTCTCGCGATCCTGCTCGCCACGTCCCTGTCCTGGCTCGCCGTGTACGGGCCTGCCCGAGCCCAGGCGCCGGCCAGGCCGGCCAAGGCCACGGCCCCGGTGCAAGGGCCGGTCGCCGCGCCGGTGATCGCCTGCCCGTCCCTGGCGAACTACCGCCTCCTGCGGCGGGAGGCGCCCGACGAGGCCGCCGCCCTCGCGCGCCTGGCCGACGCCAAGGCCGAGCACCTCGGCTGCACGGCGTACCCGCGAGACCGGGTCGCGGCGTTGGCCGACCACGTCGCGCTCGGCGGCGCGCAGTACGATTGCCTCGCCCTGCAGGGCACCGCGGTGTGCCAGTGGACGACGGCCGGCGCCGTGGACCTGCCGGCGCCCAAGCCGAAGCCGGCCTCCCCCGACAGGCCCCGGCGCTGAGGCGTCGCCGGGCGGGGATCGCTTGCGTCCCCAAGATCAGAACCGTGCGGTCAGGAACACCCGGACGTTGCGGCCCGCGAGCAGGATCTCGTCCTTCTTGAACGACGCGGAGTTGCGGATGCGGTCGTCGAGGAGGTTGCGGCCGGCGACGCCCAGCGTCACCGCGCTGGCGCCGTAGACGGCCGGGTCGAGGGGCCGGGTGTAGCTCACCTCGGCGCGCAGGTCGTCGAAGCCCGGCGTCGTCGTCTCCAGCGGCGCGACCTCGGTGTGGGCGAAGGCGTGCAGCAGGAACACGCGGGCGTACCACCCGTCCGCCCGCACGAACGCGCCTCCGCCGACCCGGTGGGGCGGGATCCGCGGCACGTAGGTGCCGTCGTCGAACTGGGCGCGGACGAAGTCGTACTGCGCGTCGAGGCCGGCCCAGCCGTCGCCCACCGGGATCAGGTCGAGCTGCGCGCCGATTTCGGCGCCGGAGAAGGTGGCGTTGCGCTGCGAATAGACGATCTGCTGCAGGTCGTCGTCCGAGCCGCAGGAGGCGAAGGCGTCGCCGCAGCGCGTGCCGGTCTCGCGCTTGTAGATGAAGCCGGTGTAGCGGGTGACGTAGCCCGTCGCGTCGAGGCGCAGCGGCCCTTCCGCCCGGCGGATGCTGGCCTCGACGGTGCGCGCCCGCTCCTTCCTGAGGTCGGGATCGCCGATCTCGAAGGTCGCGGTCGCGTCGTGCGCCCCCCGCGAGTACAGCTCGAAGGCGGTGGGCGCGCGCTCGACGTAGGACCCGTTCAGGCTCGCGACGAAGCCGTAGGGCAGGTCCTGCAGGGCGCCGAAGCTGAGGCTCTTGGGCGCGAACCGGCGGCGGCGGCCGAAGGCCAGCGGGTCCTCGCCCGCCACCGGCAGGTAGTCTCCCGGAAACCGCGTCGCCGTGCCGGTGGAGCGGTCGCCCTCGATCCGCCCGGCTGCCTGGAAGCGCAGGCCGTGGCCGATGTCGAGCTGCTCGAACAGGTAGGCGGCGTTCGACCGGGAATCGGTCGGCGCCAGCAGGGTGCCCGCCTCGCCCGAGGTCCCGATCTCGCGCCGCCCGGCCTGGAGGCCGAGCGCGCCGGTCAGCGTGCCGAGGGCGGTGAAGACCGGCACGTGCTGCAGCTCGACGCGGCCCTCGGCCTCGCGGTTCTTGAAGGTCGCCTGCACCCCGTCGATCCCGTCCTCGCCGAGGCCGATCTCCTGGTGCTTGTAGACCGAGCCGCCGGCCCAGAACCGGATCACCTCGAACGGTCCTTCGAGCGGCCGATACTCGCCGCGGGCCAGCACCCGGTCCTGGTTCGGGTTCAGGCGCGTGCGGCTGTCGGCCGCCTCGCCGCCTGGGATCTGATAGAGCGCGTCGTAGTGGCTGAACGAGATCCCGACGAAGCCGCGGTCGCCGATCGCCGAGATGCCGACCGCGCCGCCCTGCGAGCGGTTGGCGGAGTTCGCCTGGAGGCCGGCGGGCGTGTCGTAGCTGTCGGCCCCGGTCCTGAAGCCGTCGGCGTGGACCGCGACGTTCTCCGAGCCCGCGTCGACCGTGCCGGCCACGAGCCGGCCGTTGTCGACGCTGGAATACCCGGTGGTGACCTGGCCGGCATAGCCCCGCGGCGGGATGAAGGTCGGCACGCGGTTGTTCTCGGAGGAGACCACGCCGCCGATCGCCTGGCTGCCGTAGCGCAGGGTCGCCGGCCCGCGGATCACCTCGATCCGGTCGGAGACCAGCGGGTTGATCGGCACGCCGTGGTCCTCGCCGAGTTCCGAGACGTCCTGGATGCCGACGCCGTTCTCCTGGATTCGCACCCGGCTGTTGTCGAGGCCGCGGATGATCGGGCGGCTGGCCGCGCCCGGGGCGTAGGTCGAGGCCGAGATGCCGGGCCGGTCCATCAGCGCGTCGCCGAGGGTGCGCGGCTGCTCGCGGGCGATCTGGTCGCGCGTCACCACCGTCACCGGCGAGAAGGTGTCGACGGCCACCGGCAGGATGCCGGCCGGCAGGCTCGCATCCGGCGGCGCCTTCGGACCGGGCTGGATCGGGCTCGCCGTGGTGACGCTGAGCTCGGATAGGGCGACCGCATCCTGCGCACGCGCCGCCGCCGGCAGCAGGCCGACGCCCAGAAGCGCCGCCCACAGTGTCGCTTGGACCGTCTCTTGAAGCGTCCCTTGGAGTATCCCTTGCCCGCTTCGCATCACGCCCCGTCAGATCACGTTATGATGTTACATTGCGTGAATGTAACATCATAACAAGACGAGATCGATGGCCGGGCGTCGCTCCCGGGCTGGGCGTTGCGGTGCGGCCACAGCTCAGCGGATGGCGGCGAGGTAGCCCGAGACGGTGAGGATCGAGACGACCGTCGAGACCAGCACGACGTTCAAGGTCACGGCGGCCTCGCGCCGGTAGAACTCGGCGAGCATGAACGGCCCGGTCCCGGTCGGCAGCGCCGCCATCAGCACGGCGGTGTGGAGCAGGAGCGGCGGCAGGCCGAAGGCGCGGGCGAGGCCGTAGGCCAGCAGCGGATGCACCACGAGCTTGAGCCCGACGAGCAGGGCGGTCGCGGCGGCGGGCGGCGCGTCCCCGGTGCGCGGGCGGGCGAGGAAGAGCCCGAGCGCCACGAGGGCGCACGGGGCGGCCGACCCGCCGAGCAGCTTCAGGAAGGTCTCGGCGGGCGCCGGCACGGAGGCCCCCGAAAGCGGTACCAGCGCGCCGAGGGCGGGGGCGATCAGCAGCGGGTTGCGCACGAGCGAGCGGGCGACCTTCAGCACCAGCTCCGCGCGCCGGCCCTGTCCTTGTCCTTGCAGCCCGATCTCGATCAGGACGATGGCGACCGCGAACACCACGCAGACGGTCATGATCGCGGCGATGGTGGTGGGCGCGAGCGCCGCCGGGCCGAGCGCCACCAGCGCCAGGGGAAAGCCCATGAACCCGGTGTTGGCGTAGGCCGCGTTGAGGCCGTCGATCGCCGCGTCCGCGAGCGGCATCGGACGGCGCAGGCGGAACGCCACGGTGGCGGAAAAGACGATCAGGCTGCTCAGGCCGAACACCGCGATGAAGCCCGGCTGCCAGATCTCGGCCGCGTGGGTGTGACCGATCACGTCGAAGAGCAGGGCCGGCAGGGCCAGGTAGACGACGTACCGGTTGAGCTCGGCCGTGGCGCCGTCGCCGAGCACGTCGCACCGCCGCATCAGCCACCCCGCGAAGACCAGCGCGAAGATCGGCAGCACGACCATCAGGGTCGAGAACATGAGCGGGACCGCGTCCGGAACCAAGGTCCGGGCGTCCTAGACTCCACGGGCTCCCGCACCAAGGCGTGAGGCGCGCCATCGCGAAAGGCGGTTCGACGAGGGCGGGCGGGAGGACGCTTGGCGGAAGCGGATGGGAATCGAACCCACCGTACGCTTTGGGCGTACCACTGGTTTTGAAGACCAGGAGGGCCACCAGACCCCGTTCGCCTCCGTCGATCGGGATAGCATCGTCCGGCGCGGGGTCCAAGCACCGGCCGCGAGGCCGAAGCGTCGCGGGTCGGACCAGCCCGGCGCGGTCGCCAGCGCCCATCCCGTGCCCGATTCGTAATAATTTCGCCACACTGTTGTGGCCCTGCATCAGCCATGCCGTTTTCGCGATTCAGGGCTTTGAGCGCCCCTTCGGAGGCCTCGCCGGCAAGGCCCGACGAGGCCGGTGCCGCCCCCGACGCGATGCGGCCGGGGCCGCGCGGGCCCGGCTGGATCGGCGCCGTGGTGGTCGTCACCGCGCTGGTCTCGGCGATCGCCACCTTCCTGATCCTGGCCGGCGTCATCCGCGTGACGCCGACGCCGACGATCGGCGTCACGCTGCTCGCGATCAACGTCGCCCTGGTGCTCGGGCTCGCCGTGATCATCGCCTGGGAGGCGCGGGTCTTCCTGCATGCGCGGCGCGCCAACGCGGCGGTGGCCCGGCTCCACACCCGCATCGTCGGCCTGTTCTCGCTGATCGCGATCCTGCCGACCTGCCTGCTGGCCGTCGTCGCCTCGGTGACGATCGACCGCGGCCTCTCGCTCGGCTTCACCGACCGGGTCCGCGACGTGGTGCTGAAGTCCGTGGAGGTGGCCGACGCCTACCAGGAGAACCAGTGCCAGTCGCTGGCGCGCGAGATCCGCATCCTCAACGACGACCTGACGCGAGCGCGGCCGAACTTCGACGTCAACCGCGACTGGTTCGAGAACTTCCTCACCACCCGCGCGAGCAACCTCGGCCTGCCGGTCGCCCAGATCATGCGCGGGCCGAACGAGGTGGTGGCGCGCGCCAAGATCGACGTGCTGAAGACGACGCGCCTGCCCTCGGCCGCCGCCTTCGAGGACGCGGCCAAGTCCAGCGACCCGATCTGCCTGCTGCCGACCGAGGGCCGCGTCTTCGCGGCGATGTTCCGGATGCCGGCCTACGACGACGCGGTGCTGCTGGTGCAGCGCGAGGTCAACCAGCTCGCCATCGACTTCCCCGGCGTGTCGCGGGCGGCGGCGGCCGAATACCTGACCTACGACTCGCTGCGCACCTCGATCCAGGTGACCTTCGCCTCGATCTTCGTGCTGATCGCCCTGATCGCCCTGCTCTCGGCGGTGTGGTTCGGGATGAACTTCGCCAACCGCTTCGTCGCCCCGATCCGCCGCCTGATCAACGCCGCCGACCAGGTCGCCTCGGGCAACTTCTACGCCCAGGTCCCGGCGCGGAAGACCGACGGCGACCTCGCCCACCTCGGCGAGAGCTTCAACAAGATGACGCAGGAGCTGCGCCGCCAGCATGCCGGGCTGACCGCGGCGAGCGACCTGATCGACCGCCGCCGGCGCTTCACGGAAGCCGTGCTGTCGGGTGTCTCGCCCGGCGTGGTCGGCGTCGACGCCGGCGGCTTCGTCACCATCGCCAACCCGGCCGCCGAGCGGATGCTCGACCTCGCCGACGGCGCGCTCGTCGGCCAGCGCCTGTCCGACGCGGTGCCGGAGCTCGCGCCGCTCCTTCCGGGCACGGAAGGGCGCCAGCGCGCGCAGGCGCACCAGATCCAGCTCACCCGCGGCGGGCGCGAGCGCACCATCGCGGTGCGGGTCACCAGCGAGCAGGCGCAGGGCGGGGCGCGCGGCTTCGTGGTGACGGCCGACGACATCACCGACCTCGTCTCGGCCCAGCGCACCTCGGCCTGGGCGGACGTGGCCCGCCGCATCGCCCACGAGATCAAGAACCCGCTGACCCCGATCCAGCTCTCGGCCGAGCGCATCCGGCGCAAGTACGGAAAGGTCATCACCGCCGACAAGGAGGTGTTCGACCAGTGCACGGCGACGATCATCCGTCAGGTCGACGAGATCAAGCGCATGGTCGACGAGTTCTCGTCCTTCGCCCGGATGCCGAAGCCCGCGATCGCCGAGAACGACCTCACCGAGATCGCCAAGCAGAACCTGTTCATGATGCGGGTGGCGCATCCCGACATCGACTTCGCCTTCACCGCCCACGGCGTCGGCGGCACCGGGACGGCGGAGGCCGAGAAGATCACCGCGGCCTTCGACATCCGCCTGCTGAGCCAGGTGATCACCAACATCCTCAAGAACGCCGTCGAGGCGGTGGCCGAGGTGCCCGAGGCCGAGCTCGGCAAGGGCAAGGTCTCCTTAAGCCTCACCGTCGAGGAGGGCTTCGCCACGATCGCGGTGACCGACAACGGCAAGGGATTTCCCGCCGAGGGGCGCCAGCGCCTGCTCGAGCCCTACATGACGACTCGCGAAGGCGGCACCGGCCTCGGTCTGGCGATCGTGAGCAAGGTGCTGGAAGAGCATGGCGGCGGGATCGAGCTGAACGACAACCCCGCCGGCCGCGGCGGCCAGGTGCGCATGCGCGTGCCCCGGGCGCTGCCGCACGCGGACGACGCGGGCCCGGCCCGCGCCAACCCTGACGAGAAGGGCGCCGCGTCGACGGCCCCCCGAATGATTGCGGAGATGCAGCCATGAGCGCCGATATCCTGGTGGTCGACGACGAGGCCGACATCCGCGACCTGGTCGCCGGCATCCTCGACGACGAGGGCCACCGCTCGCGCACCGCGGGCAGTTCCGACGAGGCGCTGGCCGCGATCGAGTCGCGCCGCCCCCACCTCGTCTTCCTCGACATCTGGCTGCAGGGCTCGCGCCTCGACGGCCTGCAGGTGCTCGACCTGATCAAGGCGTCCCATCCGGACCTGCCGGTGGTGATGATCTCGGGCCACGGCAACATCGAGACCGCGGTCTCGGCGATCAAGGCCGGCGCCTACGACTTCATCGAGAAGCCGTTCAAGGCCGACCGGCTGATCCTGGTGGCCGAGCGCGCTCTGGAGGCCTCGCGCCTCCGGCGCGAGGTCCGCGACCTCACGGCACGCTCCGGCACCGCCAACCGCATCGTCGGCGGCTCGGTCGCGATCAACCAGCTGCGCCAGACCCTCGACCGGGTCGCCCCGACCAACGCCCGGGTCATGATCACCGGCGCGCTGGGCTCCGGCAAGGAGCTCGCGGCGCGCGGCCTGCACAAGGCCTCGGCGCGGGCCAGCGGCCCGTTCGTGTTGCTCAACGCCGCCGCGATCCTGCCGGAGACGATGGAATCGGAGCTGTTCGGCGTCGAGGCCGGGGGCGAGCAGGGCAGGCGGGTCGGCGCGCTGGAGGAGGCGCATGGCGGCACCCTCTACCTCGACGAGGTCGCCGACATGCCCCGCGAGACGCAGGGGCGGATCCTGCGCGTCCTCGTCGATCAGAACTTCCAGCGCGTGGGGGGGACCACCCGCGTGCACGTCGACGTGCGCATCATCTCGTCGTCGTCGCGCGACCTCGCCGAGGAGATCGCCGCCGGGCGCTTCCGCGAGGACCTGTTCCACCGGCTCTCGGTGGTGCCGATCCGCGTGCCCTCGCTCTCGGAGCGCCGCGAGGACGTGCCGGAGCTGATCCAGTTCTTCATGGACAACATCTCGGCCCAGACCGGGCTGCCACGCCGGGTCATCGGCCAGGACGCGATGGCGGTGCTGCAATCGCACAACTGGCCGGGCAACGTGCGCCAGCTCAAGAACAACGTCGAGCGGCTGATGATCCTGACCCAGGCCGACCCGGACCAGGAGATCACCTCGGAGATGCTGCCCTCCGAGATCGGCGCCCTGGTGCCGACGACCCCGAACGGGGCCGGCGGCGAGAAGCTGATGAGCCTGGCGCTGCGCGAGGCGCGGGAGATCTTCGAGCGCGAGTACCTCGTGGCGCAGATCGCCCGCTTCTCGGGAAACATCTCCCGCACCGCGGAATTCATCGGGATGGAGCGCTCGGCCCTGCACCGGAAGCTCAAGTCCCTGGGGATCGGCCCCTGAGCCCCTTGCGGACGCATGGCGGCCGCGGTGAGAACCAGCCCCCTTTCGTCGCATGCGGACCCGGTTCGGGTCTTGCATCGACGGGGGAATTGAACGCGTAATATGAAGATCCGGTCCGCCGCAGGCTCCTCCAAGACCAGCGAAGCGGTGGCGGGATCGACGGCGCGACAAGATCGAGAACCCGCCTTCGAAGGCGGGCGCCAAGATAACAAAGGATAAGAAGATGGCGGCCGAACGCGCACAGAACCTTCAGGACACCTTCCTCAACCATGTCCGCAAGAACAAGATTCCGCTGACGATCTTCCTCGTCAACGGCGTCAAGCTGCAGGGCGTGGTGACGTGGTTCGACAACTTCTGCGTGCTTCTGCGCCGCGACGGCCATTCCCAGCTCGTCTACAAGCACGCGATCTCGACGATCATGCCGGGTCATCCCGTGCAGCTGTTCGAGCCGGACGAGACCGCCCCCGAGAAGGCGTGAGCCGGCCCGCGGTCGACACGCGCATTGCGCCATCTTGGTTCGCTGCCCGCGGCGCCCCATCTGAAGGGTCCCGACACGCATCACGCCGCCGCCTGACGCAGGGTGGCGGCCCAAGGATTCCATGACCGAGACGTTGACCTCCGGCGAGGCCCGACTGCAGGCGATGGCCGCGCCGGAAGGCGAGATCGCCGCCGCGACCCACACCCTCGTCGTCGGTCCCTATCTCAGCCGCACCGCCGCCGCATCGCCGCACGGGCCGGCGCCGGTCTCGCGCTCGACGCAGGCGCGCCTGGAGGAGGCGGTGGGTCTCGCCGCCGCGATCGAGCTCGACGTGGTCGAGGCGATCCCGCTCAGCCTCGCCCGCATCCGGCCCTCGACCTATCTCGGCAAGGGCCGCGTCGAGGAGATCGCCGGCCTGATCAAGGCCAGCGAGATCGGTCTCGTGGTGATGGACTGCGCCCTGTCGCCGGTGCAGCAGCGCAACCTCGAGAAGGAATTCGGCGCCAAGGTCATCGACCGCACCGGCCTGATCCTCGAGATCTTCGGCCGCCGCGCCTCGACGCGGGAGGGCACGCTCCAGGTCGAGCACGCCCACCTCGCCTACCAGAAGTCGCGGCTCGTGCGGTCCTGGACCCACTTGGAGCGCCAGCGCGGCGGCTTCGGCTTCCTGGGCGGCCCCGGCGAGACCCAGATCGAGGCCGACCGGCGGATGATCCAGGAGCGCATGACGCGGATCGAGCGCGACCTCGATTCCGTCACCCGCACCCGCGGCCTTCACCGGCAGAGCCGGGCGCGCGTGCCCTACCCGATCGTGGCGCTCGTCGGCTACACCAACGCCGGCAAGTCGACGCTGTTCAACGCCCTGACCAAGGCGCAGGTGGTGGCGCAGGACATGCTCTTCGCCACCCTCGACCCCACGGCCCGCGCCACCAAGCTGCCGCACGGCGAGACGGTGATCCTGTCCGACACCGTCGGCTTCATCTCCGACCTGCCGACCGCGCTGATCGCCGCCTTCCGCGCCACGCTGGAGGACGTGATCGAGGCCGACATCCTGCTCCACGTTCGCGACGTCGCCCACGTCGATTCCGAGGCGCAGGCCGAGGACGTCGGCACGGTGTTGGGCGAGCTCGGGATCGAGATGTCGGCCGACCGGATCATCGAGGTCTGGAACAAGGCCGACCTGCTGGACGAGGGCGAGCGCACGCGGCTGACCAACCTCTCGGCCCACGACCGCAACGACCGCGACGGCGCCGCCCCCGTGCTGGTCTCCTCGCTGACGGGGGAGGGGCTCTCGGCCCTCACCGCGCGGATCGAGGCGCGGATCGCCCGGACGCGCTCGACGTTCGCAGTGATCCTCGGGCCGGAGGAGGGCGCGGCCCTGCACTGGCTCTACGAGAACGCCGAGGTGCTCGACCGGCGCATGGAGGAGGGCGGCACGCTGCACCTCGCCATCCGGGTCGCGCCGGAGAAGGAGCCGCGCTTCCTCAACCGCTTCGCCGGCGCCCGCCGGCTCAGCCGGGCCGGGTAGGCGCCGCACGCGTCATGAGGGACGACAGGGCGGCGCAGGCCGCACGAGACGAGAATACCGTCCTGCGGCTCACGCAGCGGGCCACCGGCGGCCGCCTGCTGGTCCTGCGCGTGGTGATCGTGCTCGTCCTGCTGATGGCGGCCCAGGTCTACGATGGCTCGCTGCACGCGCTCAGCCACTGGTTCATCCTCGGCCTCTACGCGGCCGGCTCGGTCTGGTTCGGTCGGGCGGAGCGCGGGGACGGGCGTCACGCGGAAGGCTTCGCCTGGGCCGGCACCGCGTTGAACGCGGGGCTGGCGATCTACGTCATCGTCGAGCACATGCTGGCGGGCGCCGCCGACACCGGCGGGGGCGCCGACGCGGTGAGCCAGCTGCCGGCCTTCCTGCTCCTGCTCCAGACGGCGCTCAGCATGCGCGTCTGGCACACCGCGCTGTTTGCCGGCACGGTCGCCTTCGCCTGGGGCGCCGCGATCCTGGCCGGCCTCGTCGACCCGGACGGCTTTCTCGGGCCGCATGTCGACCTTGCCGAGCAGGCGCCGGGGCTGCTGACCTTCCTCGCCGCCGGCGTCGTGGTGGTCGACGGGATCGCGCGCCTGCGCCACGCCGCCGGCGAGGCCGTGCGCCTGGAGCACGAGCGCGCGCAGCTCGCCCGCTTCGTTCCCGACGGGGTCGCGGCCGAGCTCGCCCGCGACGGCGACCTCGGCACCGCCCGCCGGCGCCATGCCTGCCTGCTGGCCCTCGACATCCGCGGCTTCTCGCGCCTGAGCCGCGATCACCCGCCCGAGACGATGGTGCGGGCGCTGCTCGCCGTCCGCGCCCTGGCGCATACGGCCGTGACCGAGCACGACGGCATCGTCGACAAGTACGTCGGCGACGCCGTGCTGGCGGAGTTCGTGGTCGGCGGCCCGCGCGATCCGCACCCGTCTCGCCGCGCTGAACCGCGACCGCGCCGCGACGGGCGACTTCCCGCTGCGCGTGGTCGTCGCGCTCCATGCCGGCGACCTCCTGGTCGGCGTATTCGACGACGGCTTGCGCGCCGAATACACCGTGCTCGGCCCAGCGATGAACACCCTCGCCCGCCTCGAGACCCGCGCCAAGGCCGCAGACCTCGACATCGCCGCCTCCGAGGATTTTCTGCGGCTGCTCGGGCCGGCCCTCCCGGACGGCGCGCGGGCCGAGCCTGTGGCGGAGGAGGGCGACGTGCACCCTGCGCTCTTCGCCATTGCGGATGCCGCCTAGGCTGGGTTCGCCTTCGTCGAATCTCGCCTCCGCCGAAAAGTGGTCTTCCCTCCCCCTCTGCGGGAGCTCGATTCGTCAGCGCCTCGGATCACGCGTGAGTTCCCCCTCTCCCCGCTTGCGGGGAGAGGCCCGGCTGCACGCCGTCGTGCAGCCGGGAAGCGGAGGCGAAGCGACGGTGAGGGGGCGCGAACGGAAGAGTCTCTTCCGAGTCGCCCCCTCACCCTCGGCTGCCGCCTCGCCGCGACGACGACGAGGTCGTCGCAGCCCTCTCCGCGCACGCGGGGCGAGGGGGCAGCCGAGGGT
>NZ_VRUT01000066.1:0-25800 GCF_008039465.1 Methylobacterium sp. WL120
GCCCTGCGGCTCTACCACACCGACGACGTGCGCGGCGTCGAGATCGGGGGAGCCGGCAAGAACGTGCTCGCCATCGCCGCGGGGATCGTCGCCGGGCGCGGCCTCGGCGAGAGCGCCCGCGCCGCGCTGATCGCCCGCGCCTTCGCCGAGCTGATGCGGTTCGCTCGCAGCTTCGGCGGGCGGCCCGAGACGCTGATGGGCCTGTCGGGCCTCGGCGACCTCGTGCTCACCGCCTCCTCGCCGCAATCGCGCAACTTCGCCTTCGGCCTCGCGCTCGGGCAGGGCGCCGCGCCGGAGGCCGCCGCCGGGGGCAAGCTCGCCGAGGGCGCCTTCACCGCGACAGCCTTGGTCGGGCTCGCCCGCGGGCAGGGGATCGAGATGCCGATCGCCGAAGCCGTCGCGGCGATCGTCGCCGGGCGCGCGAGCGTCGAGGACGTGGTCGCCGCGCTGCTCGCCCGACCGCTGAAGGCGGAGGCCGAGTGACCTCGACCCCAGCGACCTCGACCCCGATCCACGCCTTCCTCGCCGGCACCGGCACGGATGGCTCAGGCCGCACGTTGGCGACGGTGCTCGCCTTCGACGACCTGCGGATCGAGGCGGTGCACGACTTCATCCAATGGTGCTTTCCCCTCGCGCAGGCGAGCCGCGCCGTGCCCGGCGCACCGGTGCTGACGCCGGCCGAAGCGGACGCGATCCGCGCCGACCCGGCGGCCCGCGAAGGCCTGCGCGCCGCCCTCGCACGCATGCGCCGCTTCTACGTCGGGACCGACCGGTGGCTGGTGCCGCACGACCACAACCACCTGCGCATCACCCGCATCCTCACGGCGACCCGCGACCTCCTCGGCGCGGCGGAAGCGCAGGATTTCCACGCGTTCGCGACCCTGCGCAACGCGCAAGCGGGTTCGCCGATCAACCCGGCGAGCCTGGCCTTCTGGGCCGACGCCGCCGGCCGGCCCTGACTTTCGAACGAGCGACGAGACGGATGGCCTACTGGCTCTACAAGTCCGAACCCGCGACCTGGTCGTGGGCGCAGCAGGTCGCGGCGGGGGAGGGCGGCACCCACTGGAACGGGGTGCGCAACCACCTCGCCAAGAAGCAGCTCATGGCGATGCAGGTCGGCGACCTCGGGTTCTTCTACCACTCGAACGAGGGCAAGGCCGTCGTCGGGATCGTACGCGTGATCAAGCCGTACTACCCGGACCACACCGACGCGACCGGACGCTTCGGCATGGTCGACCTCGCCGCCGTCGAGGCACTGCCGAACCCTGTCACCCTCGATGCGATCAAGACCGAGTCGGCGCTCAAGGACATGGTGCTCGTCAACAACTCGCGCCTGTCGGTGCAGCCGGTGACGGAGGCCGAGTGGTCGCTGGTGCGTGCCATGGGCGGGCTCGGCTGACCGCGCGCAAGTCGCTTTTACGCCGCCTTGGCGGATGGGGCCTTGGGGCGGCTCGTGCCGGCCCGCGTCTCGGGCGCCGGCTCTCCCCCGACGGCGACGGCGGCGAGCGTGTCCATCACCCGGCTCGCCGGCAGCGTGACGATCACCTCGGTGCCCTCGCGCGGGCGCGACTTCAGGGTGAAGTTGCCGCCGTGCAGGTCGACGAGGCCCTTCACGATCGGTAGGCCGAGGCCGGAGCCCTGCTCGGCGGTCTTGATCGCGAGCGAACCGCGGCCGAACGAGGACATGACCGTGCCGAGCTCGTCCTCCGGGATGCCGGGGCCGCTGTCCTTGACCGCGACGTACTGGCCGCCGGAGCTGGTCCAGCCGACCTTGATCGTGATCTCGCCGCCGGGCGGGGTGAACTTCACCGCGTTCGAGAGCAGGTTCAGCACCACCTGGCGCAGGGCGCGCTCGTCGGCCCAAAGCCGTGGCAGGGTGTCGTCGACGAAGTCGAGGAAGGTCTGGTTCTTGCCGCGGGCCTTCAGCCCCATCATGTGGCGGCACTCCTCGACGATGTGGGCCAGCGTCACCGCCTCCTCGTTGAGCTCGTAGCGGCCGGCCTCGATCCGGGAGAGGTCCAGGATCTCGTTGATCAGGTTCAGCAGATGCATGCCGCTGTCGTGGATATCGGTGGAATACTCGCCGTAGCTCGGCGCGGTATGGGGGCCGAACACCTCGTTCTTCATCACCTCGGAGAAGCCGAGGATGGCGTTGAGCGGCGTGCGCAACTCGTGGCTCATCGTCGCCAGGAACCGGGACTTGGCGAGATTCGCCTCCTCCGCCCGGCGCCGGGCCTCGTCGGAGTTGGCCTTGGCCTGCTCCAGCTCGCCGAACACCGCATCCTTCTCCGCGCGAGACTGCAGCGCGCCCACAGTGGAGGTGTAGATGCGGCGCGCCAGGCCGAGGAAGAAGATCTGCGAGCCGATCGCCATCGCGACGAGCATCACGGCGTCGGCCTCGCGGGCGAAGGTGAGGAGGCACAGGGTCGCCAGCGCGAGGGGCACCAGGGCGGCTGCGGCGGCGGTCGGAACGGTGGCGGCCACCATCGTGGCGACGGCGGCCGCGATGATCAGGCCGAACAGCGCGAAGTGCCAGCCGCCCAGCATGCCCAGGCCGACGATCGCCGACCAGCTCAGGCTCTGCATCACCTCGCCGAAGGCGAAGCGTCGGCGCCAGCGCGCGAGGGACACCGCGCCGGGCTCGGCGCGGAGGAAGCTCCGGCTCATCGACGCGTTGAGGGTGATCATCAGGAACGCGCAGAGCGCCCAGATCGCCGCGACCAGCGGCTCCACCCAGAAGCAGGTGGCGCTGGCCATCGCGATCGCGAACAGGCCGAGCGGGATGCCGGCGCCCGCCCGGTACTGCGCGTAGAGGCGCAGCAGCTCGTAGTCGAACGCCCGCACGAGGCCGGTCTTCGAGGTCAGCTTCTCCCGGGCCGAGCGCATGTCGCGTGCGACCCCACGGCGTCGCACGGCCTCTTCCGACGAAGGACCGCGGCCGCGCTGCACCATCTCGACCGTCAGTTCGGACATCGGCCTCTTCGAAGGCTGGACGAAGGGGGCCGGCTCGACGCGCCGGACCGCAACATGAGAGGCCCGACGTTGCGCGCGATATGTTAAGAACGGCCTGCCGCGGTCGCGACGATTGTCCTGATCGCGCGAAGGTCGCGATCACGGTGCCAGGTGTTCGCCGCCGGCGGGTGGCTTACGTTCGTCGATGGCGCGTCAACAAGTGTTCGCCGCGGGTGCGCGGACGCACATCGCATCGGGGCGTGCCGGGACTAGCGATCGACGAGAGAGACTTACGCGCGGGAGATCTCGGATGCTGAACCTCACCGTCAACGGCGTCCGGCACGCGATCGACGCCGACCCCGAGATGCCGTTGCTCTGGGCGCTGCGCGACCACCTCGACAAGACCGGCACCAAGTACGGCTGCGGCATCGCCCAGTGCGGCGCCTGCACGGTCCACCTCGACGGGCAGCCGGTCCGCTCCTGCCAGACCCGGATCGGCGACGTCGGCGAAGCTAAGGTCACCACGATCGAGGGCGTGTCCGGCCGCGTCGCCGAGGCGGTGCAGGGCGCGTGGCGCAAGCTCGACGTGGTCCAGTGCGGCTACTGCCAGTCCGGGCAGATCATGTCCGCGATCGGCCTGCTCACGGAGAACCCGAAGCCGTCCGAGGCCGACATCGACGGAGCCATGGACGGCAACGTCTGCCGCTGCGGCACCTACCAGCGCATCCGCGCGGCGATCCACGAGGCCGCCAAGACGCTGGCGTGATCGCTCGCGTCCGCGTCGCACGTCATCCCAAGACTGTTCGCCCGTTCCCGCACTGACCGGAGCCACGCCATGCTGAAGATCCGTCAGACGGACCCGCGCTCTCCGCGCGCGACCCGCCGCAGCTTCCTCGCCGGGGGCGCCGCCGCGACCGGCGCCATCGTCGTCGGCTTCCGCCTCGACCTGAAGAACACGGCGCGCGCCGCCGCCGGCCCCGACCTTTCGGGGGTGAAGGCGGACCCGAACGCCTTCGTGCGGATCGGGTCCGACGACACCGTGACGGTGATCGTCAAGCACCTCGACATGGGGCAGGGCAACACGACCGGCCTCGCCACCATCCTCGCCGACGAGCTCGACGCGGATTGGTCGCGGGTGCGCACCGAGTTCGCCCCCGCCGACGCCGCCCGCTACAACAACATGCTGATGGGCCCGATCCAGGGGACCGGCGGATCGACCGCGGTCGCCAACTCCTGGTTCCAGCTGCGCAAGGCGGGCGCCGCCGCCCGCGAGATGCTGGTGGCCGCCGCCGCCTACCAGTGGAAGGTGCCGGCGGGCGAGATCACGGTCGCGAACGGCGTCGTCCGCCATGCGGGCTCGAACCGGCAGGCGCGGTTCGGCGAACTCGCCGCGTCGGCGGCGACGCTTCCGGTGCCGCAGGAGCCGCACCTGAAGGACCCGAGCCAGTGGACACTGATCGGCGCTCGCGTGCCGCGCCTCGATTCCGTCGCCAAGACGGACGGCAGCGCGGTCTACGCCCTCGACATCCGCCGCCCCGGCCAGGTCACCGCCGTCGTCGCCCGCCCGCCGCGCTTCGGCGGTACGGTGAAGAGCTTCGACGACGCGGCGACCCGCAAGGTCGCGGGGGTGGTCGACGTCGTCGCGATCCCGTCCGGCGTCGCGGTCGTCGCCAAGGACACCTGGTCGGCGATGAAGGGCCGCGAGGCGCTGAAAGTCGTATGGGACGACGGCGCGGCGGAGGCGCATTCCTCCGACGCGATCCTGGCCGGCTACCGCGAACAGGCCAAGCGGCCCGGCCTCGTCGCCTCCGAGCGCGGCGACCCGGAAGCCGGCATCAAGGGCGCGGCCAAGGTGCTGGAGGCGGAGTTCACCTTCCCCTACCTGGCGCACGCCGCGATGGAGCCGCTGAACGCCACGATCGAGCGCGCGCCGGATGGGGGCTACGACGTCTACGCCGGCCTGCAGTTCCAGACGATCGAGCAGGCCGCCGTCGCCGCGGTGATGGGCACCACCACCGACAAGGTCCGCCTGCACACGCAATGGGCCGGCGGCTCGTTCGGACGGCGCGCCACGCCCTCGGCCGACTACATCACCGAGGCCGCGACCATCCTGAAGGCGACGCGGGCCAAGGCGCCGGTGCACCTGGTCTGGACCCGCGAGGACGACATGGCCGGCGGCTACTACCGCCCGACCGTCTACCACAAGGTCCGCGCCGGACTCGACGCCAAGGGCGGGATCGTCGGCTGGCAGCACGTGATGGTCGGCAAGTCGATCATGATCGGCTCGCCCTTCGAGGCGATGATCGTCAAGAACGGGATCGATTCCACCACCGTCGAGGGCGCGTCCGACACGCCCTACGCGCTGCCGGCCTACCGCTTCGAGGTCCACAACACCCGCGAGGGCGTGCCGGTCCTGTGGTGGCGCTCGGTCGGCCACAGCCACACCGCGCAGGCGATGGAGGTGTTCATCGACGAGTTGGCGCATGCCGCCGACGTCGACCCGCTCGCCTACCGGCTTTCGCTGCTGACCGCCGCGCCGCGCCTCTCGGGCGTGCTCAAGCTCGCCGCCGAGAAGGCGAACTGGGATTCGGGAGCCAAGACCAACGGCAAGGGCCGGGGCCTCGGCATCGCCGCGCACGAATCCTTCGGCTCCTACGTGGCGATGGTCGCCGACATCACCGCCGAGGACGCCAAGGTGAAGGTCAACCGCATCGTCGCGGCGGTGGATGTCGGCGTCGCGGTCAACCCGGACGTGATCCGTGCACAGGTCGAGGGCGCGGTGGGCTTCGCCCTCTCCTCGGTGCTGCGCAACCGCATCACCCTCAAGGACGGCGTGGTGCAGGAGAAGAACTTCGACACCTACGAGCCGACCCGGATGAGCGAGATGCCGGTGGTCGAGGTCCACATCGTGCCGTCCTCGGCGGCGCCGACCGGCATCGGCGAGCCCGGCGTCCCGGTGCTGGCACCCTCGATCTCCAACGCGATCTTCGCCGCCACGGGCCAGCGCCTGCGCTCGCTGCCCCTCGACCTCGCAGGCCTGAAGGGCGTGTGAGGCAGGACACGTCGCGGACGGCACACGAAGCTTAGCGTCACCCGGCTTCCCAGAGCTTCGAACCCACCTCAAAACGCGGCGCGGGCCTTCAGTCCCGCGCCGTTTCTTTTGGTCGCGTCGATGCATCCTCGCCGAAACGCGGCGTCGTGCCCATCTCACATCGAGCATGGTCACCGCCTTCGACACCACCGCCGCGAACCTGCGCGCCTGCCGGATCTGCCGGGACACGCCGCTCTACGGCGCGCCGCTGCCGCAGGAGCCGCTGCCGATCGTCCAGGGCAGCGCTACGGCGCGCCTGTGCATCGCGAGCCAGGCGCCGGGGACGCGGGCGCACCGCACCGGCATCCCGTTCATGGACCCGTCCGGCGTGCGGCTGCGATCCTGGCTCGGCCTGGACGAGGCCGCGTTCTACGATGCCGGCCGGATCGCGATCGTGCCGATGGGCTCGTGCTTCCCGGGACTCGATGCCAAGGGCGGCGACAAGCCGCCGCGGCGGGAATGCGCCGAGCGCTGGCGCGGCGAGCTCTTCGCCGGCTTGCCGGACCTGGAGCTGATCCTCGTGATCGGCCAGTACGCGCAGGCCTGGCACCTCGGAAAGATGCCGGACGGGCTCACCGGCACGGTCCGCCGCTGGCGCCAGATCCTGGCCGAGCCGCGGGCGCCGCGGGTCCTGCCGCTGCCGCATCCGTCCTGGCGCAACAACGGCTGGCTCAAGCGCGAGCCTTGGTTCGAGGCCGAGCTGCTGCCGGTGCTGAAGGCGGAGGTCGCGCGCGTCATGGCACCTGCGGTCCTGAAGCCCGGTGTCATGCCTGCCCCCTCGGCTGCGCGATTGACACCGAACCCGGCGGCGTGATCGGGAACCACGATGCGTGATTCAACCTCTCAGAGCCCGACCGATCCGCGCGACCGCCTCATCGTCGCCCTCGACCTCGACGAGCCGGCCGCGGCACGGGCCATGGTCGATCGGATCGGCGACGCCGCGACCTTCTACAAGATCGGCTACCGGCTGGCCTATGCGGGCGGGCTGGCGCTGGTGCCGGAACTCGCCGCGCGCGGGCTCAAGGTCTTCCTCGACCTGAAGCTGCACGACATCGGCAACACGGTCGAGGAGGGGGTGCGCGCGCTCTCCGGACTCGGCGCCACCTTTTTGACGGTGCACGCCTATCCGCAGACCATGCGCGCGGCCGTGCGCGGGCGCGGCACGTCGAGCCTGAAGATCCTCGCGGTGACGGTGCTGACTTCCTACGACGAGGGCGACGCACGCGAATCCGGCTACGCCCTGCCGATCTCCGAACTCGTGGCGCACCGTGCCTTCCAGGCGGCGGAAGCCGGGATCGACGGCATCGTCTGCAGCGCCTTCGAGGCGCAGGCCGTGCGCAACGTGGTCGGCCCGGCGAGCCTGATCGTGACGCCGGGCATCCGGCCGGCGGGCAGCGACAGCGGCGACCAGAAGCGGGTTATGACCCCGGGGCAGGCGCGCGCGGCGGGCATCGACCACGTCGTCGTCGGGCGCCCGATCACCGCGGCCGCCGACCCGCGCGCCGTGACGCAGGCGATCCTCGCCGAGATGGCAGCACAGGAGTGACGACGATGACGCGCGGCTACTGGATCGTCCGGGTCGATGTCCGCGACGCGGAGGCCTACAAGGACTACGCCGCCTCGAACGGCGCGGCCTTCGCCGCCTTCGGCGGCCGCTTCCTGGTGCGCGGCGGCCGCTTCGAGGCCGTGGTCGGCACGACGCGCGCCCGCAACGTCGTGATCGAGTTCGCGAGCTACGACGACGCCGTCGCCTGCTGGAAGTCGGACCTGTACCAGGCCGCCCGCGCCAAGCAGAAGGACGGCGCCGACGCCGACATCCTGATCATCGAAGGCTACGACGGCGAGCAGCCGAGCGTCGGCATCGCGTCCGAGCCCGACAACCCCGCCTCGGAATAGGCGGGCCGCCTCAGCGCGCGCCGACCGGCCGCAGGCTGCGCAGCAGGAACGCGGTCATCACGTCGAGCTGCGGCACCGGCGCATCCGGGTACTGGCTGACCAGCAGCGGATGGCTGTAGCGCGCGATCGCCGTGTGCAGGCAGCGCGCCGCGCCGGCGGGGTCGTCCGTCTCGAACTCGCCGCGGGCGACGCCGTCGACGACGATCCGCTCGAAAACAGCGCCGATCCGGTCGACGTGGTGGCGGCAGACGTCCCAGCTCTCGCTCATCGCCGCCTCGATCATCTCGTGCATCCGCGGGAAGGCGCTGCAGCGCTCGTGGGTGTCGCGGTGCAAGGCTTCGATCACCGCCGTAAGACGGTCGGCGGCGCGCGAGCCCGGCGCGTCGGCGATCGCCGAGATCAGCGCCTCGACCTCGCCGATCAGGCGCTCCACCACCGCCTCGTTGATCGCCTTCTTCGAGTCGAAGAAGCGGTAGACGTTGGCCGGGCTCATCTTCAGCGTCTTGGCGATGTCGGCGACGGTGGTCTTCTGGTAGCCGATCTCGCGGAACGAACGCTCGGCCGTCGCCAGGATGCGGCAGCGGGTCGTGGGCGCGCTCTCTTCGCTCAGGATGGGTTCGACGGGGACGGCGATGGTCATCCCCGAGCGTATGCCGCAATCCGGCGAAGCGTCAAAATGTCGGCCGTCGGACCCGCGCGGAACCGTGCCGCCGCGCTCGAATTGGCCCGCTGACCCGGCCCCCCGAGGCCGCACCTCACGCAGCAAAGCCGACATCGATGAAGCTCGAAGGCAAGAAGGCCCTGATCACCGGCGCCGATTCCGGGATCGGCCGGGCGACGGCGCTCCTGTTCGCGCAGCACGGCGCGGACGTGGCGATCACCTACAACACCGACGCGGACGGCATCGCCGAGACCACCCGCCTCGTGGAGGAGACCGGGCGCCGGGCGCTCGTGATCCAGAACGACGTCGGCGACCCGGCCTCGGTCGCCGCCACCTTCGACCGCGTCGCCAGCGACCTCGGCCCCCTCGACATCCTGGTGGCCAACGCCGGCCAGGCGATGAGCGGCATGGCGGTCGCGGACATGGAGGACGAGCGGCTGGAGCGGATCCTGCGCGTCAACCTGATGGGTCCGCTGTTCTGCGCGCGCGCCTTCATCAAGGTGCGCCGGGCGCAAGGCGGGCGCGGCAAGATCGTCATGGTGTCTTCGGTGGCTCAGCACCTGCCGACGCCGGAAAGCGCTCCCTACGGCATGTCGAAGGCGGGCGTCGGCTCGCTGTGCCGAAGCCTGTCGCGCGAGCTCGCCGACGACCGGATCAACGTCAACAACGTCGCGCCCGGCCTGATCGAGACGCCGATGACCGCCGACCGCTTCGAGGACCCGAAGGTGCTCGCAAAGTCGCTCGAGCGCATCCCGTGGCACCGCGCGGGCCAGCCCGACGACATCGCCAAGGCGATCCTCTACCTCAGCAGCGACGACGCCGACTACGTGACCGGGCACACGCTCGTGGTCGACGGCGGGCTGACGATGCAGTGGGGCGGCGCCTGAACGCCATCAACCGACGTCCGGTGACGGGTTGATCTCGTCGCCTGACGTCGGGCGTGTGCGGAGAAGGATTGCGGCCGAAAACCACACCTCTGGGCATGCCCTTCCGGTTCGAGGCCGGACCTTCAGCGCGGATTCCGGATGCCTTGCTGGCGGTGGCGGTTTTCGAAAAGTCCGTCGCACGGCTCGATGGGGAGGTCCCGGACGCCATAACGGCGGATGTCGACTTGGCCATCGAACGTATTGGCAGCTCGTCCGGCACGGCGGAGGCCGATAGCGGCACGACGAGGGACGATATCCTGGTCGTCCCCACCCAATTGAACGAGTTGGCGTAGGTCGTGTCAGGCGCAGCTACCGCCGACGCCGGCCTTGCCAGACAGCCCGGCATCCTATGGAAACTTGCGGATCAGACGGCGGCGCAGATGTCGCGAGACGACGAGTCATGCGAGGCGAGATGGTAAGGGCGGTACGTGCTAAGCGCACCGTAATGCTACGGATCGACCGGCGCGAACCCCGCGCTTGAGGAATCACCGCGGCAAACATAGAGAAGCCGGCGAAGATCGCCGGCCGCCATGGACGCACCTACAGAACCGCCGTCACGCTTTGGAAGAGCGTCGGCGTTGCGACCTGCATCGCGTAATTAGTGCCTGACCGTAGACGCGAAGGTCTACGATCCGAACTGGGAGCCGAGCTGCTCCAGGTACTCGGCGAGGTCCACGCCGCCGATGCGCTTGCCGTAGTCGAAGCGCATGCCCTGGCGGATGTCGACCGCCGCGCTCTTCGTGGTGAGCGTGAACGGCCGGACGCAGACCCAGGCGCCGTCGCGGCGATGTTCGAAGTATCCGAGGATTTCGTGCTTGGCCATGTCGCGGTCCCGTACGGATTTTCGGGACAACGAGCAGAATCGCACTTCGTTCGGTGCCGACGAAGAATTATCGCACCGGAACGGCCAAGCTCAGGACCATGAAGGGCGCGGCGGCTTTGCTGCGAAGCAGCATGGCCGACCGTACCAAAGCTTGTTCCCATCGCAGACGCACTCCAACGCGTCTTCGCCGGCCGCTTCCACAAACCGCCTCAGCATCGGGGTCTTGGTAGGAAGGTGCGTGTTCCGGGCCGGATTTCGATGGACGCCCTCAGCCGCCCGGCTTGGCGGCGTTCACCAGTTCGGGGACCGTGATCTCCGGCAATTCGATCGCCTGCGACTTGTCGGGTCGGGTCCGGCGTCGCATCGGCGGCAGCGTCTGCGGCTGGCCGGTCTCGAGCGCGCGCTCGATTGCTGCCAAGATGCGGACGTCGGCGAGGCCTTCCTCGCCGTCCGGCTCCGGCACCCGGCCGTCCAGGATGCAATCAGAGAAGTACCGCGTCTCGGCGCCGAACTGGTCGACGCTCGGGTAGGACAGGCTTTCGGTCTTGCCGACGCGGGTCAGCTCGCCCGCAAGCGGCTGGCCGAAGGTGAAGCCCGGCGCCATCAGCAGGTCGCCCTCGGTGCCGACGACGCGGTAGGCGTCGACCGAGTCGGTCTCGTAGGAGACCGTGAACTGCGCCAGGCGATCGCCGGGGAAGCGCAGCGTCACCGCGACCGTGCCGTGGAAGCCGTAGGGGCTCCCCGGCCGGCGGGCGCCGTGGGCGTGGACCTCGACCGGCTCGTCGGAGAACAGGTTGCGCACGGCGTTGATTGGGTAAGTGCCCATGTCGGGGACCGGGCCGGCCCAGTAGCCCCGGTGCGCGCGGTGGTTCTCGGTCGCCACGTGCTGGCCGAACGTCGCCGAGAACACCAGCGGTTCGCCGATCGCCCCGGCGCGCACGCGCTCGATCGCATCGAGGGTGCCGGGCTCGAAGTGCAGGCGGTAGGCGAGCATCAGCCGCGCGTTGCCGCGCTCGGCCGCCGCGATGATCGCCTCGCAATCGGCGACGCTCGTCGCCATCGGCTTCTCGAGCAGCACGTGGAGGCCGGCCTCCAGCGCCGGCACGGCGTAGTCGCGGTGCATGCCGTTCGGCAGCGCGAGGTAGACGGCATCGAACAGCCCGGACGCCAGCGCCTCGGGATACCGCTCGTAGGAGAACGCCGTCAGCCCGTAACGCTCGCCGAGCGCCGTGGCCTTCTCCGGGTCGCCGGTGACCAGGGCCGTGATCGCGGAATTGCCGGTCTGCGCCACCGCCGGCATGAAGGCCGCCTGCGAGATCCAACCGCCGCCGACCACCGCGTAACGGATCGTCTTCGCCTCACCCATGCTCGCCCCCGGTTGCGCCAACGCAGGCGCAACGCGAGGTGCGAGCCGAGGTTTCCGCGAGGACCGCCGGACGGTCCCGGCGGCCCGGCGTCAGGCGGCGGGCTTCAGCGCGCCGATGTTGTCGTGGAAGTCCGGCCCGTTCGTCGTCTTGGCCACGTGGCCGGCGCGGACGAGGAAGTCGCCGAAGCGCTCGCCCGGGTTCCGGCTCTTGGCGTAGTCGGCGAAGAGCGGGTCGAGGGTGTCGCGGATCTCCGACGCCACCACGTCCTCGCGGTAGAGCTTGCCCAGGCGCGAGCCGTCGAAGGCGGCGCCGAGATAGAGGTGGTAGCGCTCCGGTCCGCGGCCGACGAGGCCGATCTCGGCGATGAAGGGGCGGGCGCAGCCGTTCGGGCAGCCGGTCGAGCGGATGGTGATCTCGTCATCCTGTAGGCCGTGGCGGGCCAAGCTCTCTTCCAGCTCGGTCATCAGGTGCGGCAGGTAGCGCTCGCTCTCTGCGAGCGCCAAGCCGCAGGTCGGCAGCGCAACGCAGGCGATCGAATTGCGGCGAAGGGCACCTGCGCCCTTGGTCAGGCCGTACTCGTCGACCAACGCCTCGATCGCCGCCCGCTTCTCGGACGGGACGTTGGCGATGATGACGTTCTGGTTGCCGGTGAGGCGGAAGTCGCCCTCGTGCTCGGTGGCGATCCGGCGCAGGCCGCTGAGGAACTTCGGGCCGTCCTCATAATCCTTGATCCGGCCCGACGGCACGTAGAGCGTGAGGTGGTGGCGGCCGTCGTCGCCCTCCGTCCAGCCATAGCGGTCGCCGTTGCCGGTGAAGGTGAAGGGCTTCGGGTCGGCGAAGCTGATGCCGACGCGCTTCTCGACCTCGGCGCGGAACGCCTTCAGGCCGTAGCGCTCGATCGTGTACTTCAGCCGGGCGTTCTTGCGGTTTGTGCGATTGCCCCAGTCGCGCTGCACCGTCATCACGGCTTCCGCGACCTTCACGGCCTCGTCCGGCTTGCAGAACAGCATCAGGTCGGCGGTGCGCGGGAAGGTGTCCGTCTCGCCGTGGGTCATGCCCATGCCGCCGCCGACGGTGACGTTCCAGCCGGTGAGCTTGTTGTTCTGGTCGAGGATCGCGATGAAGCCGAGGTCGTGAGCGAACACGTCGACCTCGTTCGACGGCGGCACCGCGACGACGACCTTGAATTTCCGCGGCAGGTAGGTCCTGCCGTAGACCGGCTCGAACTCCTCCTCGCCGCCGACGACCTTCTCGCCGTCGAGCCAGATCTCGCGCCACGCGTTGGTCTTCGGCAACAGCGAGTCGGAAATGTCCTTGGCGAGCGCGTAGGCCGCGGCGTGCGCGTGGGTCTGGGCCGGATTGGTCGCGGCCATGACGTTGCGGTTGACGTCGCCGCAGGCCGCGATGGTGTCGAGCAGCGCCGCGTCGATCGCCGCCATGGTGCGCTTGAGGTTCGACTTGATGACGCCGTGGTACTGGAAGGTCTGGCGCGTGGTCGCGCGGATCGCGTCGCCGGCGTAGGTCGTGGCGATGTCGTCGAGGGCCAGCCACTGCTTCGGGCTGATGACGCCGCCGGCGATGCGCAGGCGGATCATGAAGGCGTAGGCCTTGTCGAGCTTCTTCTTGGTCCGCTCAGGGCGCAGGTCGCGGTCGTCCTGCAGGTACATCCCGTGGAACTTCACGAGCTGCCCGTCGTCGTCGGAGATCGCGCCGGTGGCATGCTTGAGCAGCCCGTCGGCTAAGCCACCGCGGAGATAGCCGCTCGCGATCTTCAGGTGCTCGTTGTGCGCGAGCCCCGCGGTCCGCGCGGCCTCGGCCTCGTCGATCGGGCGACCGGTCGGCGGGGTCTCGTAGACGCGCTCGGAAACGGGCTTGTGGTCGTCCATGGCGGTGATCCGACTTCGTTCTCGCAAATCTCAGGGATCGCCGATCCCTCTCCCCTCTGCGGGAGAGGGTGGCCCGCGAAGCGGGTCGGGAGAGGGGAGCGACATCTCCGGAAAGGGCGTTCCCCTCTCCCGACCCCTGCCAAGGCAGGGGCCACCCTCCCCCGCAGTGGGGGGAGAGCTGGCGCGTGTCAGTACACGTCCTGCTGGTAACGCCCGGCGCGCTCAAGGGCCGACACCGCCGCTGCGGCATCGTCGGCACTCGTGCCCTTCACCGCTGCGTAGGCGTTCTCGACCGCGAGGCGCACGTCCTTGGCCATCGCCTTGGCGTCGCCGCAGACGTAGAGGTGCGCGCCGCCCTCCAGCCACTCCACCAGCTCCGCGCGATGCTGGTCGATGCGGTGCTGGACGTAGAGCTTCTCCGGCTGGTCGCGCGAGAACGCGACGTCGATCCGGGTCAGCGAGCGGTCCTCCAGCGCCTCCTGCCATTCGAGCTGGTACAGGAAGTCGTGGGTGAAGTGCCGGTCGCCGAAGAACAGCCAAGATCTGCCGACCCTGCGGCCGGTGGCCTCGACGGCGCGGCGCTCCTGCACGAAGGCGCGGAACGGCGCGACGCCGGTACCGGGGCCGACCATGATGATGTCGGTCGCCGGGTCGGCCGGCAGGCGGAAGTGGCGGTTCGGCTTCAGGCGGACCCGGAGCTTCGCGCCGTCCGAGATCCGGTCGGCGACGTGGGTCGAGGCGACGCCGGAGCGCGCCTTGCCGTGGGTCTCGTAGCGCACGGCGGCGATGGCGAGATGGACCTCGTCGCCGACTTCCTTGCGTGACGAGGCGATCGAGTAGGCGCGCGGCGGCAGCGGCCGGGTGATGCCGCCGAGGTGCTCGGCGGTCAGCGCCGCCGGATAGGTTTCGATCAGGTCGATGAGGTGACGCCCCTCGATCCAGGCGCGGACTTCGCCGCCCTCGATCAGGCGCTTGGCCTCCTCGTGTCCGGTGGCCTTCACGAAGCGCTCGACGGTGGCGGCCGAGAGGGTGGTGATGTCGCGCTCGGCCAGCAGCGAGCGGCGCAGGGCCTCGTCGCCGGTGAGCCCGGTCGCCTTCAGGATCTCCTCGACGAGCGCCGGGTCGTTCTCCGGGTAGATCTCCAGCGAATCGCCGGGCTCGTAGGCGGGGGCGCCGTCCTCGAAGGCCAGGGCGAGGTGGATCGTCTCCTTGTCGGAGCGCGAGGAGTTGAGGTTCACATGCTCGACCACCTCGACGACGACCGGCTCGCGGCTCGGCTCGGCCTCATCGTCCTCGGACGAGGCGGCGCGGGCGAAGTCTACCGCCACGACGTTGTCGGCGGCGACGGGCGCCGGGGCCAGCGCCTTCAGGGTTCCCTTGATCCAGTCGGCCGCCGGCTTCTCGAAGTCGAGGTCGAGGTCGGCGCGCTCCGCCGCGCGCTTGCCGCCGAGCGCCTCGAAGCGGGCGTCGAGCGCCTTTCCGATAGCGCAGAACTCGGCATAGGAGGTGTCGCCGAGCGCCAGCACGGCGAACTCCACGCCGTCGAAGCGCGGGGCGCCGTCGCCCATCAGCGCGTTGTAGGTGGAGACCGCACGAGCCGGCGGCTCGCCTTCGCCCCAGGTCGCGGCGATGGCGACGAGCTTGCCGGCCTTCGGCAGCACCGCAAGGTCGAGGTCGGCGAAGTCGATGACCTTCGGCTTGAAGCCCTGCTTGCGCGCGAGCTTGGCGACGTTGCCGGCCAGCGACTCGCAGTTGCCCGATTCGCTCGCGTAGATGATCGTCAGCGGCTCGGCGGCCTTCGGCGGGGCCGCGGGTGCCGCCGCCGGCTGCCCGCCGGCCGCGTCGACGCCCGCGAGGAAGCCGGCGAGCCAGGCGCGTTGGATCGCCGTCGCGCTGCAGAGGACGGCGTCGAGGCTGGCCCGCTCGCTGTCGCCGAACGGCGCAGTGCGGGGAAGGAGGCTTTGGAGTGACATCGGCAGACCATGTCGTGGGGCGGCGAGCCCCTGTCAACGGGAAAACGTCCGTTTTACAGAACGCTCGATTTGGAGAAGGAGTCGATCGTCGTTGCGGTGCGAAAAAGAAGATTATTCTCCGACCGCAGCCAGGGTCGGTGGCAGCCCCTGGATCTGGCGGCCGTTGGTCGGGGGGGCGGGCAGCGGCAGGGCGGTGGTCGACTTCACCTTCTCCATGGCGAAGCGCGAGGTGACGTTCTTCAACGGCAGCGTCGCGATCAACCGCTTATAGAACGTATCGTAGGCGCTCATGTCGGCCACGACGACGCGGAGCATGTAGTCGACGTCGCCGGCCATCCGGTAGAATTCCAGCACCTCCGGCATCGCCGAGACGGTGCCGGCGAATCGCTCCAGCCAATCGCGCGAATGGTCGGCGGTCTCGATCGACACGAAGACGGTGAGCCCGAGCCCGAGCTTGACGGGATCGAGCACGGCCACCCGCCGGTCGATCACACCGTCTGCCTCCAGACGCTGGATACGCTTCCAGCACGGCGTCTGCGACAGGCCGACCCGCTCGCCGATCGCGGCGATCGACAGCGTGGCGTCCGTCTGGAGCAGTGCCAGGATCTTCAGGTCGATCGAATCCAAGGCCAACCTCACGTCTCGACGTCGTCCCGCCATGCGGCCCGCGCAGGGCCCCCATGAGAAGGAACTTCCATTTTCGCGCAACCGATCCCGATCGCAGCGTGTTGCCAAGGTCTTCTGCAGTGCAGCGCAGTCCCGTCCGGCCGTACGGCGGCGCCTTGACACCGTTCGTTATAGCGAACATCTCACGGAACAACCAGTGCCGGCGCACGTGCCGGCCCGCGAACGAACAGGCGATGACCCTTCAAAGCCCCCAGGCGGCCCTCGACCTCGCCGCCCAGATGAAACCCCTCGACCTGCGCGGACGAATCGCCCTCGTCGAGGCGACGATCCCCGGCCGGCTCGTCTTCACCACGAGCCTCGGCATCGAGGATCAGGCGCTCACCCACGCGCTCGCGACGGCGAAGGGCCGGACCGAGATCGTCACCCTGGACACCGGCCGCCTCTACCCCGAGACCTACGATGTCTGGGCCGAGACGGAATCGGCCTACGGCATCCGCATCCAGGCCTACGCGCCGGAGCGCGTCGCCGAAGAGGCGTTCGTGCGCGACGCCGGCATCAACGGCTTCCGCCACTCGGTGGAGGCGCGACAGGCCTGCTGCGGCTTCCGCAAGGTCGAGCCGTTGGGCCGCGCCCTCGACGGCGCCGCCGGCTGGCTCACCGGCCTGCGCGCCGGCCAGTCCGCCAACCGCGCCGACACGCCGCTCGCCGAGTTCGACGAGGCCCGCAACCTGATCAAGCTCAACCCGCTGGCCGACTGGACGCGCGAGGACGTCGATCGCTTCGTGCGCGACAACTACGTGCCCTACAACGTCCTGCACGACCGCGGCTTCCCCTCGATCGGCTGCGCCCCCTGCACCCGCGCCGTCCGCGTCGGCGAATCCGAGCGCGCCGGTCGCTGGTGGTGGGAGCAGGAATCCAAGAAGGAATGCGGCTTGCACATCCATGCGCCCGAGGCCGACGTCGCGCCCGGCGAGGAAGCGGCCGCGTTCGAAACCACGAAATCCCATAGACCGGAGATGGCCCGATGAGCGCCGCACCCGCGATCCAGGCTCCGGCCGGCTCCCGTCTCACGCACCTGCAGCGGCTTGAGGCCGAGAGCATCCACATCTTCCGGGAGACGGTCGCCGAGACCGAGAACCCGGTGATGCTCTACTCGATCGGCAAGGATTCGTCGGTGCTCCTGCACCTGGCGCTGAAGGCGTTCGCGCCCGGCCGCCTGCCGTTCCCCCTGATGCACATCGACACGACCTGGAAGTTCAGGGAGATGATCGCCTTCCGCGACGCCCGCGCGAAGGAGCTCGGCCTCGAGCTGATCGTCCACACCAACCAGGACGGGCTCGCCCGCGGCGTCGGCCCGATCAGCCACGGATCGGAAGTCCACACCGACGTGATGAAGACGCAGGCGCTGCGTCAGGCCCTCGACAAGTACAAGTTCGACGCGGCCTTCGGCGGCGCCCGGCGCGACGAGGAGGCCTCGCGCGCCAAGGAGCGCATCGTGTCGCTCCGCACCGCCCAGCACCGCTGGGACCCGAAGCGGCAGCGCGCCGAGCCCTGGCACCTGTACAACCTGCGCAAGAAGCGCGGCGAGTCGCTGCGCATCTTCCCGCTCTCGAACTGGACCGAGCTCGATATCTGGCTCTACATCGAGCAGGAGCGGATCCCGATCGTGCCGCTCTACTTCGCCAAGCCCCGGCCGGTGGTGGAGCGCGACGGCCAGCTGATCATGGTGGACGACGACCGCCTGCCGTTGGAGCCCGGCGAGGCCCCGATGCTGCGCAACGTCCGCTTCCGCACGCTGGGCGACTATCCGCTCACGGGCGCCGTCGAGAGCGGCGCCGACACGCTGCCCGCGATCATCGGCGAGACGCTGGCCGCCCGCACCTCGGAGCGGCAGGGCCGGGTGATCGACAAGGACGGCGCCGGCGCCATGGAGCGCAAGAAGCAGGAAGGCTACTTCTGATGACGGTCCACCCCCCCAAGGACGCGTTCGACACCGCCGAGTTCGGCTACGAGTCGTTCCTCGCCGCGCATCAGAGCAAGGAAGTCCTGCGCTTCATCGCCTGCGGCTCGGTGGACGACGGCAAGTCGACCCTGATCGGCCGCCTGCTGCACGACACCAAGCAGATCTTCGACGACCAGATCACCGCGCTCCAGCGCGATTCGAAGAAGCACGGCACGCAAGGGCAGGAGGTCGACCTCGCTCTCCTCGTCGACGGCCTCCAGGCCGAGCGTGAGCAGGGCATCACCATCGACGTCGCCTACCGGTTCTTCTCCACCGACAGGCGCTCGTTCATCGTCGCCGACACCCCCGGCCACGAGCAGTACACCCGCAACATGGCCACCGGCGCCTCGACCGCCGATGTGGCCATCATCCTGGTGGACGCCCGCCAGGGCCTCACCCGTCAGACCCGGCGCCACGCCCTGCTGGTCTCGATGCTCGGCATCCGTCGCGTCGTGCTCGCGATTAACAAGATGGACCTCGTCGGCTGGTCGCAGGCCCGGTTCGACGAGCTGGTCGCGGGCTTCACCGCCTTCACCAAGGACTTCGCCTTCACCGAGGTCCGCGCGATCCCGCTCTCGGCCAAGAACGGCGACAACGTCGTGCTGCCGGCGGTCTCCACGCCCTGGTACCAGGGCGGGCCGTTGCTCGCGTATCTCGAAACCGTGCCGGTGCACGAGGAGGCTCTGGCCGCCCCGTTCCGCATGGCGGTGCAGTGGGTCAACCGGCCCAATTCCGAATTCCGCGGCTTCTCCGGCCTGATCGCCGCCGGCACCGTTCGGCCGGGCGATGCGGTGGCGATCGCGCCTTCCGCCCGCACCAGCACGGTCGCGCGCATCGTCGGCCCGGACGGCGACCTCGCCAGCGCCCAGGAGGGCCAGTCGGTCACCCTGGTGCTTGCCGACGAGGTCGACGCCTCGCGCGGCAGCGTCATCGCCACCGCCGCCCACCCGATGCAGGTCTCCGACACCCTCGACGTGCGCCTGTTCTGGGCCGCCGAGACCGAGCTCGCGCCCGGCGCTACGCTGCTCGCCAAGGTCGGCACCGTCACGGCCAACGCCGTGGTCGAGCGCATCCGCAACCGCGTCGACCCGGAGACGGGGCAGCCCGGCCCGGCCGACAAGCTCGTCGCCAACGACATCGCCGACGTCACGCTCAAGCTCGACCGCGCGGTGCCCTTCGACGCCTACGCCGAGACCCGCGACACCGGTGGCCTGATCCTGATCGACCGCGAGAGCACGGATACGGCGGCTCTGGGGCTGGTGCAGGCGCCGGCACGCGTGGCGGTAACGGCCGAAAAGCCGACGACGAATGCCGGGGGCGGCCTCCTCAGCCGCCTGCGCGGGTTGTTCGGCGGCTGATCTGAGACGGGGGCGCGCTGGCTCATCCGTCGCGCCCTCCATCCGATCCACCACCTCGAACTGAGGCGCTTCCGCGAAGCGGACGCCTTGAAGGAGGTATCCAACCGGCCGCGCGGTCGCTGAGATGCTCCTTCGAGGCCCGCCGAGGCGGGCGCCTCGGGATCAGGACGTTCGGGGATCGTAAGATGGGCGGCGGCGGGCTGCTGCCCAGCTCTCAAACGAGCGTGAAGTGCAGCTCGCCCAGTCCCTCGAGGCTGGATACGACGGCGTCGCCCGGCTTCAGCCATTGCCGTTCCGCCCGCGGGATCTTCTCGCCGAAGATCACCCCCTGCGGCGTGCCGGTGTAGAAAATGTCGCCCGGCTTGATGGTCATGACCTTCGAGGCGAAGCTGATCAGCTGGCGGCAGTTGAAGATCATGTCCGCCGTGGTCCAGTCCTGCCGCACCGCGCCGTTGACCTTGGTGACGAGCCGCAGGTTGTTCGGGTCGGGCACGCGGTCGGCGGTCACGAGGTAGGGGCCGAGCGGCGCGAACCCGTCCGATGTCTTGCCGATCATGAATTGCGACGTGAGCGTCTGCAGGTCGCGGGCGCTGAAGTCGTTGCCGGTGGCGTAGCCTGCAACGTAGTCGAGGGCGTCGGCCTCCGAGACGTCGCGGCATTCGCGGCCGAAGACGATCACCAGCTCGGTCTCGTAGTCGAACTCGCGGGCGGCGTGCGTCGGCAGCTTGATCGTCCCGCCGTGGTGATTGAGCGTGTTGTTGTATTTGTTGAACAGCGGTGGGTCCTTCGGTGGCGGCGTTCCCGTCTCCTCGGCGTGCTTGCGGTAGTTGAACCCCATCATGATGATCTTTTCCGGTCGGGTGACCAGCGGCGCATAGGCGACCTGATCCTCGGCGATCGTCAGGCGCGGGTCGGGGGCTGCCTCGACCGCGTCGATCACCGCGCGCAGCATCGGACCCTTCCCGTTCTGCAGGAGGTCGTCCATGTCGGCCGGCACCGGCAGGCCCACCGCCTTGCCGGCGGCGGTGACGTCGAGCACGCCGTCCCGGGTCTTCAATCCGAGGCCGTACGCGCCGTCGCGGCGGAGGTTGATCAGGATCATGTCGCGCGGCATGCCCCATAGGGCCTTTGCCGGGGGCAGCGCGGACGCCGCCGTCTCGGCCGCTCGCCCAGCCGCCGGCGCGGCGACGGCAGCAGCCGCAAGGCCCGCCGTCGCCTTCAGGAAATTGCGTCGATCGCCCATCATCGTCTCCTCTCGAGATCGCTGTCCCGTCGTGGCGGCCCTTTGGAGGGCCGTCCGCGTGTCCGATGCGGCGAAACCGCGTCGGGATCGACAGGATGCGCCGATCTGCGCGCGATGTCAGGCGAACGAATGCAACCTACGCGACAGGTGGGACGGGTTTGTCGTTCCCCGTCTCACGCCGCGACGGCGGTCTTGGCGAGGCCCCAGGCCTGCGCGAGCAGGCTGTAGGAGCGGCGGCGCGCCTCCTGGTCGGGGATGGCGCACACGACCATGATCTCGTCGGCCTGCGTCGCCTCGGCGAGGCCCGCCAGCAGCGCGCAGACGGTCTCGGGCGCGCCGACATGCAGCCGGTCGCGGCCGCGGGCGATGCGGGCGCGCTCGGCGTCGCCGTAGGGATAAGCCTCGGCCTCGGCCAGGGTCGGGATCGGTGCGTACTCGCCGCGCTCGCGCCGCAGCGTCGCCAGCTGCGTACTGAGCGCCAGGCGCTCGGCTTGCGCGTCGGTCTCCGCGCAGACGACTGCGACCGCGAGGATCGCGTGGGGCTTGGAGCCCCAGCGCGAGGGCTGGAAGCCCCTGCGGTAATCGAGCATCGGGAAACGCGCGTCGAACGAGGCGAAGTGCTGCGCGAAGGCGAAGCCGAGCCCGAGGCGTGCGGACAGGTGCGCGCTGTAATCCGACGAACCGAGCAGGAAGATCGGCGGCAGGGGCACGCCGGCCGGCATCACCGCCACGGTGTTGAACGGATGGCCCTCGGGGAACCCACCGGTCTCCCACAGCATCAGTTCCTGCAGCCGGTCGAGGAAGTCGTCGCCGCCGCGCGGCGCCTCGCGGCGGCGCAACGCCTGGGCGGTGATGCCGTCGGTGCCGGGCGCGCGGCCGAGGCCGAGGTCGATTCGCCCGGGAAACAGCGCCTCCAGGACCTTGAACCGCTCGGCCACCATCAGCGGCGCGTGGTTCGGCAGCATGATGCCGCCGGAGCCGACGCGGATCGTACGGGTCGCAGCCGCGATCTGGCCGACCATGATGTCGGGGGCCGGGCTCGCCACCGAGGGCAGGGCGTGGTGCTCGGCGAGCCAGTAACGGCCGTAGCCGAGGCGGTCGACATGGCGGGCGAGGTCGAGGGAATCGCGCAGCGCCTGGGCCGGGGTCGAGCCGGAACCGACGAACGACAGGTCGAGAACGGAGAGATTTGCCATCGACCGGAGATGGTGTCGCCCGCACCGGCCGTCGAGGCGGTCGCTAGCGCCCGAGCCCTGCATCCGGCGCGTGACGTTTCCCGCCGAACCCCGACCGGGCGCCTTGCCGGCTTTCCGACCCGCGACTACGGTCCCGCCGCCGTCACGGGACGGCGAAACCTGCACGAAAACCGGAGTCCCCATCATGGGCTTTCTTGCCGACGCCCTCTCGCGCGTAAAGCCATCCGCGACGATCGCGATGACGCAGAAGGCGCGCGACCTGAAAGCCGGCGGCATGGACGTGATCAGCCTGTCGGTCGGCGAGCCCGACTTCGACACGCCCGAGCACATCAAGCACGCCGCCATCGAGGCGATCAACCGCGGCGAGACCAAGTACCCGCCGGTCTCGGGCATCGTGCCGCTGCGCGAAGCCATCGTGAAGAAGTTCAAGCGCGAGAACGGGCTCGACTACAAGGTCTCGCAGACCATCGTCGGCACCGGCGGCAAGCACGTCATCTACAACGCGCTGCTCGCCACCCTGAACCCCGGCGACGAGGTCGTGATCCCGCGCCCCTACTGGGTATCCTACCCGGAGATGGTGGTGCTCTGCGGCGGCACGCCCGTCTTCGCCGAGACCGACATGGCGCACGACTTCAAGCTTCAGCCCGAGGAGCTGGAGCGGGTGCTGACCCCGAAGACCAAGTGGATCATCCTCAACTCCCCGTCGAACCCGTCGGGCGCCGCCTACAGCCACGCCGAGCTGAAGAAGATCACCGACGTGCTGATGCGCTATCCGCACGTCTGGGTGCTCACCGACGACATGTACGAGCACCTGACCTACGGCGACTTCGAGTTCGTCACGCCGGCCCAGATCGAGCCGGGCCTCTACGAGCGGACGCTGACCATGAACGGCGTCTCGAAGGCCTACGCGATGACCGGCTGGCGCATCGGCTACGCCGCCGGCCCGGAGATGCTGATCAAGGCGATGGACTTCGTCCAGGGCCAGCAGACCTCGGGCGCCTCGTCGATCTCGCAATGGGCGGCGGTGGCCGCGCTCGACGGCACGCAGGCGCACCTCGCGCAGTTCAAGGCGGCGTTCCAGGAGCGGCGCGACCTCGTGGTCTCGATGCTGAACCAGACCAAGGGCCTGCAATGCCCGACGCCGGAAGGCGCGTTCTACGTCTACCCGTCCTGCGCGGAAACGATCGGGCGCACGGCGCCGTCGGGCAAGACCATCGCGACCGACGAGGATTTCGTCACCGAGCTGCTCCAGGCGGAGGGCGTCGCCGCGGTCCACGGCTCCGCCTTCGGCCTCGGCCCGAACCTGCGCATCTCCTACGCGACCTCGACCAAGACCCTGGAGGAAGCCTGCAACCGCATCCAGCGGTTCTGCGGCTCGCTGCGCTAGGACCGGCGACGGCCGGCGCGAGGATCCTCCCCGCGTCGGCACCAGCCTGAAGGTGGTGCGATGCAAACGATTGCCGTCGTCGCCCCGGGCGCCATGGGCAGCGCGGTCGCGCGGCGCCTCGCCGAGAACGGCGTCCGCGTCCTGACCTCGCTGACCAGGCGCAGCGCCGCGACCCGCGCGCGGGCCGAGGACGCCGGCATGACCCATGCCGAGGATGCCGAGATCGTCGCGGCCGACCTGATCCTGTCCATCGTGCCGCCGGCCGACGCCGCCGCCCTGGCGGCTCGTCTCGCACCGAGCTTGGCCTCGGTGGTGAAAAAGCCGGTCTACGTCGACCTGAACGCTGTCTCCCCGACGACGGTGCACGGCATCGCCGCGACGATCGCGCCGACCGGGGCGCCGTTCCTCGACGGGGCCATCCTTGGGCTTCCCCCGAAGCCCGGCGCCAAGGGACCGCGGATCTACGTGGCGGGCGAGGATCTCGCCCCCTTGCTGGCGCTGCGCGAATGCGGGCTCGACATGCGCGCCTGCGAGGGCGGCGTCGGCGCGGCGTCGGGCCTGAAGATGGCCTATGCCGGCATCAACAAGGGCCTGCGGGCGCTCGCCGCCATCGTCGTGCTGGGCGCCGAGCGCGCCGGCGCCGGCGCGGCGCTGCAGGCCGAGCTCGCCGAGAGCGAGCCGGAGCTGCTCGCCCGGTTCGCCGCTGGCTTTCCCGACATGATGCCGAAGGCCCATCGCTGGGTCGCGGAGATGCACGAGATCGCCGACTTCCTCGCGCCGGACCGCGCCGGCGGGCAAGTCTTCGCCGGCGCGGCCGAGATTTTTACACGGCTCGCGGCGTCCGAGGGTGAGGCGGACGTCGTCGCGCTGCTCGCCTTCGCCGAGGCCGCAGGCGGATCGTCGCGGACGCGCTGATCGCGCCGCGCTTCGGTTGCCGGCTCGGGGCACTTCACCTATGCCAGCGGTCCCTGCGGCCGATGCGCCTGATGGTTTCGCGAGCCCGCTCGGGCCTGCATGGACGCGGGGTCGGCAGTGACGGGACGGCTCGGACCAGTTCTCTGGACCGTTCCTGTGAAACCTGGTGGGCCGGGATGCTGCAGGCGTGTCGGAGGCGCGGGGAACAGGAACCGCGGACCCGGCGCATGGCCCACACAAGTTTCGACCCGTTCCGGGACGGAGGTCGGCGCAGGCCTTCGGCTTTCGTTCACGCTCTTCGGCAACAGTGAGGACGGGCCGGGGAACCGGCCGCGTGTCACTGCGTTTTGCCGGGCTTGACCATCATGCGGGGGTTCCTCACCAGCGGCGTCAAGGCGATCCTGGCGATCGCGGCGCTGTCCACCGCCGCCCACTGGGCGCTTCGGGTCCAGCGCGATCCGGCGCCCAGCGCGCAGATCCAGGCGAGCCTCCCCGATCCGGCCACAACCGGGTCGATCGAGCCGCGCAGGGCAGAGCGCGCCGCGGCCCAGCCGGCCAAGGCGTCGGCCAACCTCGATCAGGATCACCTCTCGGCGCTCATCGCCAGCACCACCGGCGCGAAACCGAAGCCGCAGAAAGCGCTCGTCGCCAAGCGCTGAGCGCTTCGGGCGACCGTCTCGAAACACGCGAAAGGCCGCCCACCGAAAGGTGGACGGCCTCGTCGCGTTCGGACAACCGATCAGGCGGCGAGCGACCGCGGCGCGTGCCGCCCTTCCGCGATCTCCTCGATGATCTTGGCCGAGAAGGCGTCGAGATCGCCCGGGTTGCGGCTGGTGACGATACCGTGGTCGGTCACGACCTCCCGGTCGTGCCAGCGGCCGCCGGCGTTGATCACGTCCGTGCGGATCGAGGAGAACGAGGTCAGGTCGCGGCCCTTCGCGGCGCCGACCTCGATCAGCAGCCACGGCGCGTGACAGATCGCGGCGACCACCTTGCCGGAGGTCACGAAGGCCTTGATCACCTCCAGCGCCTTCGGCTCGAGGCGGAACTTGTCCGGGTTGATCTGGCCGCCGGGCAGGACGAGCGCGTCGTAGGCGCCCGGGTCGACGCCTTCCAGGTCGAGGTCGACCGCGACGTTCTTGCCCCAGTCGGTCTTGTCCCAGCCGCGGATCGATTCCGGCTTCTCGCGCGACTTCGGCGCGGCGACGTGCACCGTCGCGCCGGCCTGGCGCAGCTTGGCCTGGGGAACGGTGAGTTCGGTCTCCTCGAACCCGTCGGTGGCGAGGATCAGGACCTTGGCTTGCTTGATGTCGGGCATGGCGTTTCGCTCCGCATGGATGGCGTCGGCCGGCAAACCGGGACGCTCGCGCGCGGTTCCCGGACCAAGCGGCAACCCAGGACTGCGCGGAACCCTCGCGCGGGCGATCCGTTGCCTAACCCACCACCCACCTGCACGAGGCAACGCATGGGCAACCCCGGCCTTCCGACCCCCGATCC
>NZ_VRUT01000067.1:0-25625 GCF_008039465.1 Methylobacterium sp. WL120
CCCCAAGCCCATCCCCCTCCCCCAGCCCATCCTCAGGAGAGTGTCATGAACAACGAGACCACGCAGCATTCCGGCGCCTGGGTCACCTTCACCTATGCCGCGTTCCTCGGCTCGGCCGCGATGGTGGCCTGCGGAATCCTGTTCCTGCCGGTGGACATCTGGATCAAGGGCTACCTCGCCATGGGCGTGGTCATGCTGGTCCAGTCCTGCATCACCGCGACGAAGACGGTGCGCGACGTGCACGAGGGCCGCCGCATGGTGAACCGCATCGAGGACGCCAAGACCGAGCGCCTGCTGATGTCGGTCGGCAAGGACTGACGGGACACGGACCGACGCTTTGCTCGACCCGCGCGGCCCACGGCCGGGCCGCACGGGTCGCAGATCCCTTCGCGCCCCACTCTTTCGCCAGCCGAGACGATCCGATGTCCGACCTCCAAACGAGCACGCCCGCGCCGCGCCGGCGCATCCCGATGCCGGTGAAGGTCGCCTACACCGCCTTCGTGGCCATCCTCGTGCCGACCTACCTGTGGTTCTACGGGCCGACGAACTTCCTGTATTTCTGCGACCAGTCGCTGCTGATCGCCTTGGCCGGGATCTGGTTGGAGAGCGCACTGCTGGTGGCGATGTGCGCGGTCGGCCTCGTCGCGCCGCAGCTGCTGTGGGTGCTCGACTTCGCCGGCACCGCCGTCGGCCGGCCGATCACCGGGATGACCGCCTACATGTTCGATGGCAGCACATCCCTATTCCTGCGCGGCCTGTCGGGCTTCCATGGCTGGCTGCCGTTCCTGCTGATCTACCTGGTCGGCCGGCTGGGCTACGACCGCCGCGCCCTGCCGACCTGGACCTCGCTCGCGGTCGTCACCCTGCTGGTGTGCTTCTTCCTGATGCCGCCGCCGAACCCCGATGCCGGCCTGACGCCGGTCAACATCAACTACGTCTGGGGCATGAGCGACCGCACGGCGCAGACCTGGATGCCGGCCTGGGCGTGGCTCGCGGGCCTCGTGGTCGGCCTGCCGACCCTGCTGTTCCTCCCGACGCACCTCGCCCTGCGCCGCTGGACGCCGGCGGTCGCCTGAGCGACGCTGCCGAAACCCAACATCTCCACGATGTCCCCGACCCGGCCCCTCAGGATGAGGGCGAGGGGGCGGATGAACCATCGGCCGCGCCCGGCAGCAGCGTGATCACCGTCTCCGTCGCGGCGTCGATGGCGGAGCGGGAATAGAGCAGCGGGCGGTAGCCCCGCCGGGACCAGGGTTCGGCGTGGTCGGCGGCGTGCGGGCTGTCCGGGTGGCCCGACTGGCCGGGGGCGTTGACGAACAGGCCGGCATCCCAATCGCCGACGTCGAGCACCATCCGGAACGAGGCGCCGTGCGTCATCCGGAAGGTCTCGGGATCGTATTCGGCGTGCATCACGCAGGCCCCCGAACCGCCCATCGGCAAAGGCGGGATGTCGGGTCCCACAAAACCCGTCGCGGCGAGCGGGTGCGTGAACCGGGCGTGGTGCAGGCGGCCCCAGGCCCAGGTCGCCGGATCGGAGCCGAGGCGGGCGGCGCAATCCCGCCACGCCGCCGCCAGCGTCCGCTCCACCAGGGCGTCACGCTCGGCCCGGTCGAGGGGCGGGCGCGGGTCTTCCAGGCGGTCGAGCAGGGCTTGCGCGTCACCCGGCGGCAGCAGGCGGCGGGTGTCCGGGTCGGGGACGAGGGCCTGGAGCAGGGCCGGGCACAGGTGGTGCACCCAGAACACCTCGACCAGGGCGGCGGCGCCCGAGGCCGCGTGCAGGTGCCCGTCGAAGGTCTCGAGCAGGGCGGCACCGAGGCGGGCCTCCGCCTCCGCTGGGGCGGCGAGCGTCGCGGCGAGGTGCGCGAGCCGCAGAGCCGGCTCGGAGACGTCGTCGCCCTGGAGCGCCTGCGAGTCGGCGAGCGCGTGCTCGGGCTGGTGCGCCAGCACCGTGCGAATGCGGCGCGCCCGCCACGGCTCGTGCCACTCGAACCCGAGTTTGCGCGCCTCCGCCGGGTAATCCTCCGGCAGGTTCATCTCGTTGGCCGAGTAGACGAAGCCGGCCTCGGGATCGATCCGGCTCGGCAGGGCGGCGGCCTCGTGGAACCCGGCCCAGGCGTAGCGCCCGTCGCCCGGTACCGGCAGCAGGCCGTCCCAGTTCGGGCGGATCGGCGCCTTGCCGGCGGTGAACCACGCGATCCGTCCGTTCACGTCGGCGTAGACCTGGTTGACGGTGGGCGCCGACCAATGCCGCAGGGCCGCGCCGAAGGCCTCCGGCGTCGCCGCGTCGAGATAGCCGAGGCTGGCGAGGTAGGCGGCGGCCCCGGGCTCGGACCAGACCGTGCGGACGGCGAAGGCGGTCTGTGTCGCGGCGTCCTCGCAGATCACCGGGCCGTGGCGGGTGAAGCCGAGGGTGACCTCCTCGTCGGCGCCGCCTCGCACGGGGATGCGCTCGCGCAGGCGGGTGATCGGCGCGAAGCCGCCCTCGAACCGGAACCGGTCCGGGTCGTCGGGGTCGAGGGCGAGGACGAACAGGTCCTCCTGGTCGAAGGGCGCGATGGTCAGCCCGAAGGCGGCGGTCCCGTTGTGGCCGATGCTGATGCCGGGCAGCGCCGGCTCGCCGGCCCCGATCACGTCGAGGCCGGGCGCGGTGAGGTGGACGACGTAGCGCAGCGACGGCAGCGCGTAGGCGCGGTGCGGGTCGCTCGCCAGGATCGGCCGCCCGGTGGCGGTGCGGGACGGCGCCACCGCCCAGTTGTTCGAGCCATCCCCCGGCGGCTCGGGCGCGTCCGCGGCCCGCTGGCGGCCGACCTTCCCGTGCGCGTCGACGTGAGTCCAAGCCCAGGCCGCGTCGCGGGTGGCGGCCAGCCGTGCCGGGTCGAACCCCACCGGCGCGGTGGCGAGGCGGAGCACGTCGAGGAGGTCGTCCGGCCACCGCGCCGGGTCGAGGTCGCCGAGCGGCATCGTCGCATGCGGTGGGCTGAGACCCTTGCGCAGCGCGTCGGTCTCGGCGTCGGCCCTGGCTAGCACCCGGGCGCGGGCGACCTCGGAGGGCACGTTGCGCACCAGCGCATGGCTACGGATGCGGACCACGTCCTCGGGCGCCCACCGGTTCGGGCGCGTCTCCATGGCGGAAAATTCCGGCGGCAGCAGGTCGGGCCGCGCCTCCGTCAGGGCGACGTAGGCGTTCAGGCCGGCGACGAAGGCCTCGACGATGGTCCTCATGCGCGGATGCCCGTAGGCCGCCCACTCGGCCGCCATGTCGCCGCGATACAGGAACAGCCGCGCCGCACGGTCCTGCGCGAGGTAGCCGGGCCCGAAGTCGGCGGCGAGCAGCCCGAGCCCACGCTTGCGCCACAGGTCGAGCTGCCACAGCCGGTCGCGGGCCGCGTTGAACCCCTGGACGCGAAAGGCGTCGTCGGCGCTCGCGGCGCGGATATGCGGCACGCCGTGCCGGTCTATCCGGATCTCGGCGGGCGCGGACAGGCCCGGGAGGGGGAAGGTGGTCACGCGCGCGCCTCGCTACGTTCGGGCGTCTTCGCGCATCCTTGAGAGTGGTAAAGCCGGCGCGGCCCCCCATTCCGAACGGGAGAGGGGGCCGCGCATCTCTTCGGATGATCCACCCGGGTCGGTCTCAGGGTCACAAAGCCACCTCGATCAGGAACGGCCCGCGGCGGCCCAACGACACGCGGAACACGTCTACGAAGTCGGCTAAGTTCTCGACCCGGCGGGCCTCCACGCCAAACCCTTTGGCGAGGCTGACCCAGTCGATCGCCGGGTCGTCGAGGGTCAGCATGCCGATCGCCTTCGGGCCGGGGTTGGTGGCGCCGACGTTGGTGAGCTCGTGGCGCAGGATCGCGTAGGAGCGGTTCGACCAGATCAGCGTCACCACGTCGAGGCGTTCGCGCGCCTGGGTCCAGAGCGCCTGGGCGGTGTAGAGCGCGCTGCCGTCGGCCTGCAGGGAGATCACCTTGCGATCGGGGCAGGCGACCGCGGCCCCCGTCGCCATCGGGATACCCAGCCCGATCGCGCCGCCGCCGAGTTGGAGCCAGCTGTGGGGCGCAGCCGCATGCGTCTGCCCGAAGAAGTTGCGCCCGGTGGTGATCGATTCGTCGCAGACGATCGCACCCTCGGGGATCAGCGCGCCGAGCACCTGGCCGATGGCGGCGTCGGCGAGCGCGCCGGAGGTCGGCAGCTCCGGCCGCTGCCCGGCGGACGGCGCCATGCGGTCCGGCGCGACCTCCGCCGACGCGCCGACGGCCTCGGCAAGCCGCTCCAGCGCCTCGATCTGATCCTCCTCCGGGTGGGCCAGGACGATGGTCTCGGCGTCGGGCGCGCTGAGCAGGCTCGGCTTGCCGGGATAGGCGAAGAACCCGACCGGCGGCGTCGCGCCGACGAGGATGACGTGGCGGAAGGGCGCCAGCGTCTCGATCGCGGCGTCGATCGGGTAGGGCAGGCGCTCGATCGGCACCGTGCCGGCGCCGCGGTCGATGCGGGCGTTGGCGGCCATGGCCAGCAGCGTCGCGCCGGTCTTGTCCGCGATGCGCGCGGCGATGCGGCGGCCCTCGCCGCGCACCGCCCGGTCGGAGAGGTGCAGCACCACCGGCGCGCCCGAGGCCAAGGCCGCGACCGCGCGCTTCAGCGCGTCGTCGCCGGCCCGCGCACGCTCGGGGATGGCGGGCACGGGGGCGACGCCGGTGCCCGGGTTCCAGGCGGTGTCGGCCGGCAGGATCAGCGTCGCGATCCGCCCCGGCGCGGTCCGCGCCGCGGCGATCGCGTCGGCGCCGTCGGCGGCGATGGCCTCCGCGGTCGTGCCCATGCGCAGCCAGGCCGAGACCGGCCGGGCGAAGCCCTCGATGTCGGAGGTGAGCGGCGCGTCGTGGATGCGGTGATAGGTGGCGTGCTCGCCGACGATGTTGACGATCGGCGAGCGGGCGCGGCGGGCGTTGTGGAGGTTGGCCAGTCCGTTGGCGAGGCCCGGGCCGAGATGGAGCAGGGTCGAGGCCGGCTTGTCGGCCATGCGGGCGTAGCCGTCGGCGGCCCCCGTCGCGCCGCCCTCGAACAGGAACAGCACGCAGGCCATGCCCTCGACCCGGTCGAGCGCCGCCACGAAATGCATCTCGGAGGTGCCGGGATTGGTGAAGCAGACCTCGACGCCCCCGGCGACCAGGGTGCGGACCAGGCTCTCGGCGCCGTTCATCGTCTCTGCCAACGCGCTCTTCCCTCGTCTCGCCGTCCGGCGCCGCACGGCCCGGAGGCGCCATCGTGGCGCCGCGGAATAGGGCGGCGCAAGGCCTGGGCGCAACACCGCGCGGCACGCGCATCGCAACCTGCGATCGAGGATGCGGTCCCGTCGGCACCCGGGCGTTGGCGCGGGACTTGCCCGTGCCGGGATCTTCCCGCCCACCGCATGAGAAGCCCCACGATGATCGGCCGAACGCTCGCCGCCGTCACGCTGACCACCGCGCTCGCCGCCCCGCCGGCGTCGGCCGAGAGCGTCCTGCGCATCGCGATGACCGCGACCGACGTGCCCACCGCGACCGGCATGCCCAACAACGGCTTCGAGGGCATGCGCTTCCTCGGCTATCCGATCTTCGAGGGGCTGGTGCAGTGGGACCTGACCCGCACCGACAAGCCGGCTGGTCTGATGCCGGCGCTCGCCACCGCCTGGGAGCAATCCGCCGAGGACAAGCGGGTCTGGACCTTCCACCTGCGCGACGGCGTGCGCTTCCACGACGGCGAACCGTTCGATGCCGACGCGGTGATCTGGAACCTCGACCGGTACTTCAAGAACGACAGCCCGCAATTCGAAGCGCAGGGCGCGGGCATCTCCCGCGCCCGGGTCCCGATCATGGGCAGCTACAAGAAGCTCGACGCGCGCACGATCCAGATCACCACCACGCAGGTGGCCTCGTACTTCCCCTACATGGCGGTGTACCTGCTGTTCACCTCGCCGCAATCGTTCGAGAAGGCCGGCCGCGACTGGGCCAAGGTGCAGGCGGTGCCGGCGGCCGGCACCGGGCCGTTCAAGCTCACCAAGGTGACCCCGCGGGAATCGGCGGATCTCGCCCGCAACGACGGCTACTGGGATAAATCCCGGATGGCGAAGGTCGACAAGATCCGCCTGATGCCGATCCCCGAGGCGAACGCCCGGATCGCGGCGTTGCGCGCGGGCCAGGTCGACTGGATCGAGGTGCCGGCCCCCGATGCGATCCCGTCGCTCAAGGCCGCGGGCTTTGTCGTCACCACCGGCGTCTACCCGCATGTCTGGCCGTGGATCTTCAACGTCGGCGCGACGAACAGCCCGGTTAAGGACGTGCGCGTGCGCCAGGCGCTGAACTACTGCGTCGACCGTGCCGCGGTGGTCAGCTTCCTCAACGGCACGGCGGAGGCAGCCAGCGGCTGGTTCAACGACGGCAACCCGGATTTCGGCACCCCGAAGAACCGCTACGTCTTCGATCCGAAGAAGGGCAAGGCGCTGCTCGCCGAGGCCGGCTACACCGCCAAGAAGCCTTTGTCGCTGAAGATCATGATCTCGGCCTCGGGCTCGGGGCAGATGTCGCCGATGCCGATGAACGAGTTCATGCAGGAAAACCTCAAGCAGGCCTGCGACGTCGACGTGTCGTTCAACGTGGTCGAGTGGCAGATCCTGCTGAATTCCAGCCGCGCGCTGCCCGACGCGGCGAGCCTCCAGGGCTCGAACGCCCTCAACGTCTCCTCGCCGACATCGGATGCCGGCGTGATGGTGCGCTATTTCGCGGCCGACCGCTTTCCCCCGAACGGCTTCAACTTCCCGAACTGGACCGACGCGACCTTCGACAAGGCCCTGAAGACGCTCGCCGAATCGAGCGACCCGGCCGAGATCTCGGCCGCCACCAAGGCCGCGCACGAGCGCCTGGTGGACGACCCGCCCTGGCTCTACGTCGTCCACGACCTCAACCCCCGCGGCATGAGCCCGAAGGTGAAGGGGTTCGTCTCGCCGCAGAGCTGGTTCGTCGACTTGACGCTGGTGAGCATGCCGTAGGGATTTCGAACGACGCGGTGCCGTTGTCCCGGACGCCCGCAGCGCCAGCGGAGGGTGATCCGGGATCCAGCGAACGAAAGTGCCGCGTCAGCGGCTCGATACCCGGCGCGGCGAGACATTCGGACGCTTCGCGACGTGATCATGCTGGACCCCGGATCGGGTTCCGCTCCCGCTCCACCCGTCCAGGGAAACGCGCGCCTCCTGCAGTGCAAGACGACGAAGAGGACGACGGTGTCAGCCATCATGACGGATACGGGCGACGACCTCGCCGACCTTTCGGCGTCTGAGCTCGCCAAACGCATTGCCGGCAAAACGGTGTCGCCGGTCGAGGCCGTGGAGGCGATGCTCGCGCGCATCGACGCCCGCGAGCCGAAGCTCCAAGCCTTCACCGAGGTCTTCGCCGACGACGCGCGGCTGGCGGCGGAGGGCGCCGACCGGGCGATCCGCTCCGGCCATTCGGTCGGCCCGCTGCACGGGGTGCCGATCGCACTGAAGGACCTGATCGACATCGAGGGCCGCATCACCATGGGCGGCTCGGCCGCCCACCGGGCGCGGCGTGCCGCCCGCACCGCCACCATCGCCCGGCGCCTGATCGCGCAGGGGATGATCGTGCTCGGCAAGACCCACACCGTCGAGTTCGCCTATGGCGGCTGGGGCACCAACCAGCACCTCGGCACCCCGTGGAACCCGTGGGACCTCGAAACCCCGCGCACCCCCGGCGGCTCGAGTAGCGGCACCGGCGTCGCGGTGGCCGCGCGGATGGCGCCCTGGGGCATCGGCACCGACACCGGCGGCTCGGTGCGCCTGCCGGCGGCGTTCTGCGGGTTGACCGGCCTGAAGGTCACCGTCGGCCGGGTCTCGACCCATGGCATCGTGCCGCTCAGCGCGACGCTGGACACCCCCGGCCCGCTCGCCCGCAGCGTCGCCGACGCCGCCCTGCTCTACGCGGCGATCTCCGGACCCGACCCGCTCGATCCCGCGACCCGCGGCATCCTGACCGCCGACCCGTTCCCGACCCTGGACCGCGGCGTACGCGGCCTGCGCCTCGCGCGGATGCCGGAGGCCGAGCGCGCGGGCTGCTCGGCCGAGATGCTTTCCGCCTACGACACCGCCCTCGAAGTGCTGTCCGGGCTCGGCGCGGAGGTCGTCGACCTGGCGCTGCCGTTCCGGTTTTCCGACCTCGTGGCGATGAGCGGGATCACCAACGCCGAGGCCTACTTCGTCAACGGCGCGCTCGCCGAGGACGCGGCCGCCCCGCTCGGCGACGCGGTGCGCGCGCGCATCCTCGGCGGCCGCAGCCTGTCGGCCCAGGACTACCTCGCGACGCTCCAGCGCCGCGACGCCCTCAAGCGCGACCTCGCGCTCGCCTGGGAGGGCGTCGACGCGATCCTGACGCCGACCACCGAGACCGCGGCGGTGCCGCTGGCGGAGGTCGACGAATTGCACATGCCGTCCCGCTTCACCCGCTTCGCCAACCTGCTCGACCTCTGCGGCCTCAGCCTGCCGAACGGCTTCTCACAAGACGGCCTGCCGCTCTCCCTGCAGATCGTCTGCCGCGGCTACGACGAGGCCATGGCGTTGCGCATCGGGCAGGCCTTCCAGGGCGCGACGGCGTGGCATCTGCGAGCGCCGACGGGGTTTTGAGGGGGGGGCATCGTTCCTCTTTCCGGACGTTGGTCAGAGCGGCGCGTGTCCGCCCCCGGCGGCCAGCGCGCATCCCCTCGCCCCGCGTGCGGGGAGAGGGCTTGGCCGACCTCGTCGTCGGCGAAGCGAGGCGGCAGCCGAAGGTGAGGGGGTGCCAACGGAGGAGCCTCGTCCGGCACCTCCCCCTCACCGTCGCTTCGGCTTCGCCTCCGCTTCCCGCAGGCACGACGAGGTGCCTGCGGGCCTCTCCCCGCCTGCGGGGAGAGGGGGGTCGATCGGCCCGCCCCCCGAATTCCCCGCTCCCGTCGGCACTTGCCCGGGTCCCGACCGGAAAAGTCGCGCCGCCGTCGTATCCCGTTCAGGGTCGAGGCGTTAAGGCTTGGGCCTCGCCCGCCCCGGAGGACGGACCCGATGCCGCGTTTCCCGACTGCCCTGGCGCTCTTTGCGCTCCTCGCATCCGTGGCCCAGGCCGAGACCACCGCCCAGACGCCGGCCCCGGCGGCGCCCTCCGTCGCCGCCGACCCGGTGCGGCCCGACAAGCCGGCGCACAAGCCGTACCTGACCGGCGCGGGCGTTCCCGACACCGTCCAGATCCTGCCGGCGCCGCCGGCCAGCCACTCGACCCTGGAGGCCGCCGACCGCGCCGCCTTCAACGCGACGCGGGCGATGAAGGGCTCCCCGCGGTGGGAGATGGCCGCCACCGACGTGGCCGAGGGCGCGGCCGCGATCCTGGAAACCTTCGCCTGCGTGCTCGGCACCCGCGTCGACCAAGCCCGCGTGCCGGCGGTGATCACCCTGTTCGAGCGCGCGCGCCTCGACATCGCCGCCGGCACCCGCGGGCCGAAGGTGCATTACCGGCGCCTGCGCCCCTTCGTCGGCAACGAGGCGCCGATCTGCGTGCAGCGGACCCAGGCGCTCGCCGACAGCTTCAGCTACCCGTCCGGCCACGCCACGCAAGGCTGGGCCTACGCCCTGATCATGGCCGCCCTGGTGCCCGAGAAGGCCACCGCGATCCTCGCCCGCGGCCGGGCCTACGGCGAGAGCCGCGTCGTCTGCGGCGTGCACTGGATGAGCGACGTCGCCGCCGGGCGCACCAACGGCTCGGTGATCTTCGCCGCGCTGGTGGGCGACGCCGGCTTCCGCGCCGACTTCGAACGGGCGCGGGTCGAGCTTTCCAAGGTGCTCGCGGGCGAGCGCAAGGCGCCGGACCAAGCCTTCTGCGCCCGCGAGTCCGAGGCGGTGAACGGCCCGGGCCTCGAGTTCTAGATCTGGTGTGCATGGGTCCATTCGCTGCAACCGCAGCGTGCTCGAGGTCGCCCATGCCGGCCTAGTCCGCCCGAATTACGAGGCGCAGTTCATTGCCGAGCCGTCCGTCGTCGTCGCGTCGCGGACGATCCAGGAGCAGGTCGGCACCTACGTCCAGGACCAGGCCAGGATCGGCCGCCTGATCCTCACGCTGACCGGGCGCCACGACACCGTCGCCTCGCGCGTCGACGTGCCGTCGATGGCGACCACCTTCAAGGACGACCGGAACGCCTTCACCGGCCGCGCCGCCGCGAGCTATCTCCTCACCGACCAGTTCGTCCCCTACGTGAGCTACGCGACCTCGTTCGCGCGGCAGCTCGGCCTCGGCCGCAACAACGCGTCCTTCGCGCCGACCCAGGGCGAGCAGGTCGAGGGCGGCATCAAGTTCAACGTGCCGGGCACCAGCGTCTTCCTGAACACCACCGTATTCGACATCCGGCAGACCAACGTGCTGCGCCCCGACCCGGTGTCGCCGCTGATCTTCCAGGCGGCGGTGTGAGAGGTGCGCTCGCGCGGCGCCGAGATCGAGGCGGTGGCCAATTTCGGTCCCGGCTTCAACGTCACCGCCGCCTACAGCCACGTCGACATCCGCACCACCAAGAGCCCCGGCAGCCCGGACACGGTGGGGCTCGCCCTGTCCGGCATCCCGGCCAACGCGGTGAAGGCGTTCGCGACCTACGCGATCCCGCCGGGCTTCGACCTCTTCGGCCTCAGCTTCGGCGGCGGCGTGCGCTTCGCCGGAACCAGCCCGGCCAACGACGTGCCGGGCACCTTCCGGAACTCCACCGTGACGCTGTTCGACGCCGTGGCCGGCTACGACTTCACCAAGCTCGACCCGCGGCTCGCGGGCATGCGGTTCCAGGCCAACGTCACCAACCTGCTCGACCGCAACGACCAGAGCTGCCAGGCGGGCTTCTGCTACCGCGGCCAGCCGCGCCAGGTCATCGCCAGCCTGATCTACCGCTGGTAGGCGCCGACGCAGAGCGGCCGCGAGGCCGGGACCGCGCTCAGGCGACCTGCCGCGAATCCGGCTTTACCCGATACGTCTGCGCCGTGCCCTTGCGCGTGCGCTTGGCCGCGTAGAGCGCCGCGTCGGCGTGGCGCAGGACGGCGTCGCGGTCGTGCGACGCTTCGCTGGACCACGCGATGCCGACCGTTCCCGTCACGCGGGCGATGTGGCCCTGTCCGTCCACGACGATCTCGAGGTCGTGCAGGAGGCGCCGCACCATCCGGTCCAGGTCCGCGCGAGCGAGGTTCTGGGGGACGACGACGGCGAATTCGTCGCCACCCAGGCGCGCCGGAAAATACCGCTCGTAGCCGGCTTTTCGCAGGCGCTCGGCGACGCGGCGCAGCACGGCGTCGCCCGCCGCATGCCCGAGGGCGTCGTTCACGCCCTTGAAGCCGTCGAGATCGATCAGGAGGACGCCGACGTCGCCGTCGGCGGCCCGCGCCTCGTGCAGCCGCGCATCGAGGACGCGGTGGAACTCGGCCCTGTTGGCCAGCTGCGTCAGGTCGTCGGTGCGGGCCTGGTGGCGGAGCCGCGTCTCCAGCCCGTGCCGCTCGGTGATGTTCTGGATCAAGCCGATGAGGGCGGCGGGCTTGCCCTTGGCCAGCTCGATCTCGCAGGAGCATCGCACGCGCCGGATGTTTCCCTTCGCGGTCACGAGGTCGGCCTCGAGCTCGAACGGCTCGCCGGTGTCCAGGGTGCGCATCACCGCGGCCCTGAACGCCGTGCGATCGGGCTCGGGGAAGGCGTCCATGCCGTCGCCGTCCGGCTCGGCGCCGCCGACGGGCAGCTCGTGGATGGCGAAGACGCCGTCCGACCAGGACAGGGACCGCTTCTCGATGTCGTAGCGGTACGATCCCATGTCGGCCATGCGCTCGGCCCGTTTGAACTGGCGACGCTCGCGTTCCAGGCGTTCGACCGCCATCCGGTGCTCATCGGCCACCTCCGCGGCGCGGACGGCGAGGGTCCGGGCTTCGATCAGGGCTTCGGCGACGCAGGCCAGCTCGGTGAGGATGTCGAGGTCGGCAGGCGTCGGCGCGCGGGGCTGCTCGTCGAGGACGCAGAGCGTCCCGACCGTGACCCTTTCGCCGTCGGGGCGCCGGACGCGGACCGGAACGCCGGCGTAGTAGCGGATGTGCGGTGCGCGCGTGACGAACAGGCTCGTCGCGAAGCGCGGGTCGAGGGTGGTGTCGGCGACGATCAGTGGCGCTTCGGTTTCGAACACGATGGGGCAGAACGCCTGGGCTCGCTGGGTCTCGGCCGCCAGGGGCCCGCAGCGCGCCTTGAACCACTGCCGCTCCGGGGCGACTAGGGTGATCGAGGACATGCCGGTCCCGAGCATGCGTTGGGCGAGCTTGGCGAGGGCGTCGAACTCGCGCTCGGGCGGCGTGTCGAGGAGGTCGATCTCGGCGAGCGCCTGTTGGCGCAACGCCTCGCGCTGTGTGTCCGACATAAGTCCCCTGAAGCCCGTGTGCAGCCCGCTCGGGCGAGGGTGCTTTCCTGTGGGATACGACGACAGGTTTAATCGAGCGTGACGTTACGCAACGTCCCATCGAATTCGGCGATGCCGGAGGCGCCACAGCACCGGCAGCGTTCGTCGCGATGCCTGTTCGGCCCACCGCAAGGCTTCCGGCCTCGACGGCGCGCGGGCCGCCCCGAGCGGGTGCCCGTCGCCTTCAGCTCGCGAGGCGCATCCCTTGACGCCGCGCCTGGTCGAACGCCTGAAGGTCGAGCGCCAACGCGATGATCTGGCTGCTCTTGAGACGGGCCGGCTCGATCGCGCTTCCGACCCCGTGCTGCAGGTAGACCTCCTCGACCTCCGGTGTCCGCATCGCGCCGCCCATCGTCCAGTTCGGGAACGAGCGCGTCGAGACGTTGCGGGCATCCGCGACGGTCGCACCGGTGTGCCGAGGGTCCCGCGCGATCCGGTTGTAGGTTTCGCCGACCTGCGCGCGATCCCCCTCGAGGATCTGGATGAACCAAGTCTTGTCGAAGATCAGGAAGCCGGTGATCCCGTCACGGCAGTTGTTGCGTTGCGAGGCCGAGACGATGTCGCGAAGGTTCGTCAGCATGGCGCGGTCGCCGCCCGGAACGGTATTGCGGCTATAGTAAATGAGCTGGTGGATCATCACACTCTCGACTTCGACGGCGTCTATCTCAGTCCCCGGCGCAGACATCCTCGCGTCGGTTCGTATGCATAATGCAGCCGGCCGGGTTTGGTTGTGTTTGGATTGGGCAACGCTCCCGACGGGGATAACAAACCGCTAACGTTGATGCGGTTCATAAATCCTTCCTTCATTCGAACGCAGCGCAGACCCTCCGGACTTCTTCAATGACCGCGATGGGCCGGCATGGGCATTTGCCGGAGCGATGGAGCGACCGCCGCAAACCGGGGCTGTGCCCGTGCCTGGTCCACCAATCCGGATCGATGATCCGGGGCCGCGGGCGCGCTTTCGGTCTCGGCAGCGATGGCGTTGAAGGCCGAAATCCTCGACGCGCGAACCGGCGACGAGGCGAAAGCTTCGGCCGCGATCGCAGCCGGCTTCGGACCGGTCGTTCAACGGCAGAGCCTGGAAATGGAAAAGCCCCGTTCGGTTGCAACCGGAGCGGGGCTTCCCAATGACGAGGGGACGGCGTGCATCCCCTCGTGATCCATGCGTGGCCCAGGATCGTTAACGAATGGTTACCGGTCTCGGAGGCCGACAGACGTCGGCATCGCGACACGCCATCCCGTGCCTGCGCGCGTGATCGATGGTACGGCGTTTCGCCGCCTCGACCGCAGAGCCGCGGATGCGGTCTCATGCGTGCATCGCCTTCGCGAAGCCGGACCGTCGCACGGGTCGGAAGGATCTGAGATGGCGCGGTGGCTCGACACACCAGAGCGGTATGGGCCCGTCAGCCGTGGATTCCACTGGCTCATGGCGGCGCTCTTCGCGTGGCAGTTCACAGGCGCCCTGCTCTATGTCGGCATCGGCGACACGGTGCTGACGCGCTTCGTCGGGAGCAGCCACTTCACCTTGGGCTTCACCCTGTTCGTCCTCGTGCTGCTGCGTGGCGCTTGGGGGTTGGGGAACCTGCGTCGGCGCCCCCCGCATCCGGGCCGGGCCGGGGGCGGTGGCGGGCCATGCGCTGATCTACGCGCTGATGGTGATCGTGCCGGGAATCTCGCTGTTGCGTCAGTACGGGTCAGGCAAGGGGTTCTCCCCCTACGGCATCCCGCTGATGCCGGTTCGCGACGAGAAGATCGCCTGGATGATGATCCCGGGCGACCTGTTCCACTATTGGCTCGGCTTCGTCCTCATGGCGGTCGTCCTCGGCCATGTCGTCATGTCCGTGCTGCACCGGGTGTTGTGGAAGGAAGACGTCCTGGCGCGGATGGCGTGACCGGGACACGGTTCCACCGCCGCCGCAGGCTCATCCGCGATCCTGCCAGCCCTTCGCGCGGGCGGCCGCGCGCAGCGACGCCATCGACGGCTCGTACTTGGCCAGGAGCCGGGCCCGGGTCGCCGCATCCAGCTTGGCCAAGCGGTCCGGGTCGGCGTTGTCCTCGTTGTCGGAGAGCTTCACGAGGATGGCCGGCAGCGAGGCATGCGCGACGATGCCCGCGATGAAGTCGGGATACGGCGTCTCCGCAAGGTTCGACAGCGTGGTGACGCCGTGCACGACCCGCTCGGAGAAGCCCTCGGCCAAGAGGTGGTCGCCGTCGTAGGGCGTGTCCTCGATCACGTCGTGGAGCCAGGCGACCTGAAGCAGCTCGCACACGGTCTCGCTCGAAAGGATGCCGGGGAGGCCGGCGAGCTTCGCGCTGGCTCGGCCGACGACGCGCACGAGGTGGGTGACGTAGGGATCGCCCGCCTTGTCCGTCTGCGTGTCGTGGACGGCGCGGGCGAACGCTTCGGCGTCGCTCGCCGTCCTGCGTAGGGGGCGAAGGAGGAGGGGCCTGGTCATGGCGCCAACCCTACAAGCTTCGCGTCGAGGCTGGCTACGACGAGCGATGGCGACGATCGCACGGCCGCGACGGCGCTCGCCGAGCGCCGTCGGCATCGTATCGCGTGCCGAACGCATCTCGGCGATCGGCCGGCGTCAGGTTCGACGCACGCCGTACCGCTCGGCGAGATCGAGCAGGTGATGGCCGTGGATGGTGTGGTCCGCCCGGTTCACGACGACGGCCAGGAACAGGTCTCCGACATCCGTCCCGATCAGCACCTGATCGAACCGGCCGACCGCGTCGCGGTAGACGCTGGTCACGTCGAGGATCTCCGTGGCGCGTCCCAGCGGCAGCGCGATCGCGTCGACGTAGGGCCAGACATCGACGACCGCCTCCGCGGTCGCCGTCACGTTCCGCATCGGAGCGGAAAAGCAGGCGGCGAATTCGTCGGCGGAGAGGAGGCGGGTCGCGGCCATCACCTGTTCACGCCTCGCGTCTCGGTGCGGCCCTGACCCTGCCACGTCCGAGCGAAGCGTGACCCGCGCCCTCCGCCCGCCCAACCCGCCGGCGACCGGTCACGAGCGGCTCGCGTTCGCGCGGACGCCGACCATGAAGGTCGCGGTGAAGGTCGTCACGACCTCGAACGGATCGATCGAGCCGCCATGCCCCTCGATCCGGTCGTCGAGCAGCAGGGTGGCGATCCCGTGCACTATCGACCACAGCGCCAGCGTCTCGGCGACGGCGGGCTCGGGCACGCCGGCCGTCAGCACCCCGGCCCGCACCATCGCGAACACCCCGTCGGCCGCCGCCTTCAGCTCGACGTACTGGGGCTTGGCGAGGTCCTTGCCCATCATCAGCCGGAACACCGCCGGCTCCGCCAGGGCGAAGCGCAGGTACATGTGACCGATCGCGGTCACGCGCGCGGTCGGATTCTCCGGGGCGATGGCCTCCTCGTAGAGCGCGCCGAGCCGCTGGAATCCGCCCGCCGCGATCTCGGCCAGCAGCGCCTCCCGGTTCGGGAAATGCCGGTAGGGCGCATTGTGCGAGACGCCCAGCGCCCGCGCCACCTCGCGCAACCCGACCTCGGCGATGCCGCGCTCGACCAGGATGCGCTCGGCCTCGACGCGCAGCGCCGTCTTCAGGTCGCCGTGGTGATAGGCCGAGCCTTTTCCCGGTCCCCGCCGTTCCGCCATCCGCATCGGTCCCGAAATAGTCCGCCACTCATGTTGACGCCGCCAACTTACCCCATATGTTGGCGCCATCAACATAGAGACACTAACGACCGACCCGGCGTAGAACTCAACCCCTCCCGGTGCCGCAGCGGAGGCCGGACGTCTGATCGCCGCGCAGAAGGCGGCGTTCCTCCTCAACATGAACCCGCCGCGCTCGATCCGCGTCGACCGGCTGAACCGCGTCGAGGCGATGCTGAACCAGCACGGCGCCGCGTTCGCCGCCGCGATCTCGGCGGACTTCGGCACCGGTCCGGACCTCGTCACGGTCATGGCCGAGATCACCCCGGTGATCGCCGCGGTGCGGCACGCGCGCAAACGCCTCGCGCGCTGGTCGAAGCCCCGCAGCGTCGGCGTCGAGATGCCGTGGCGTCCCGGCACCGCGAAGGTGATCCCCCAGCCGCTCGGCGTCGTCGGCATCATCGCGCCCTGGAACTACCCGCTCCAGCTCGCCCTCGCCCCCTCGTCGCGGCGCCCGCCGCCGGCAACCGCGCCCTGATCAAGCCGTCCGAGCTGACGCCCCGCCTGAGCGCCCTGCTCAAGGCCAAGGTCGCCGAGTACTTCGACGCCGACGAGGTCGCGGTCGTGACGGGCGGCGCCGAGGTCGCCAGCGCCTTCTCGGCGCTCCCCTTCGACCACCTGCTGTTCACCGGCTCGACGCCGGTCGGCCGCAAGGTCGCAGAGGCGGCCGCGCGCAACCTGACGCCGGTGACGTTGGAGCTGGGCGGCAAGTCGCCGACGATCATCGATCCGTCGGCCGACCTGACGAAGACCGCCGAGCGCCTGACGTTCTCGAAGTTCCTCTACGCCGGCCAGACTTGCATCGCGCCCGACTACGCCCTGATGCCGCGCGCCATCCAGTCCGGTTTCGTCGAGGCGATGAAGGCGGCGATCGCCAGGCAATACCCCACGGTCGCGGGCAACGCCGACGACAACACCATCGTCAGCGACCGCCATGCCGACCGCCTGCGCGGCCCGATCGAGGACGCCCGCATCAAGGGCGCGACGGTGGTCACCGTCGGGTCGGCGGGCGACGACCGACGCACCATCGCCCCGACGCTGATCCTCGACGCGACGCCCGCGATGGCGGTGATGCAGGAGGAGATCTTCGGGCCGATCCTGCCCCCATCGTCACCGCCGACACCCTGGAGGCGGCGCTGGCCTTCATCCATGCGCGCGACCGGCCGCTGGCGCTCTACTGGTTCGGCAACGACCGCGCCAAGCAGAAGACGGTGCTCGCCCAGACGATCTCCGGCGGCGTCTGCATCAACGACGCGATGGCCCACTACCTCCAGGAGAAGCTGCCCTTCGGCCGCGTCAGCGCCTCCGGCATGGGCCACTACCACGGCGAGTACGGCTTCAAGACCTTCTCCAAGGAGAAGCCGGTCTTCGTGCAGTCGCGCTTCTCCGGCGCCTCGATGGTCTACCCGCCCTTCACCGGCTTCTCGCGCAGGTTCGTCAACGTCCTGCGGAAGATGGCCTGATCGATCTCGAAACACCCGACGAGGAGAGACGCAATGAAGGCCTACCTGACGAAGTGGGTGCCGCCCCGCGACGACTTCCTGCCCACCATCACCGAGCATGAGAAGGCGCTGTTCCAGCAGCACGGCGAATGGCAGGCGGACTTGCGCGAGCAGCGCCTGATCGTCGCCCACGGCCCGGTGATCGACCCGGCGGGTAGCTACGGCGTGGCGCTGTGGGAGATCGCCGACGACGCCGACATCGCGGCGCTCACGGCCGACCTCACCGACGCCTCGGCCCTCGAGGCGGTCGCCGAACGCCTTCGGACTGGCGCCGCGATCGACATCCTGGTGAACAACGCGGGCTCGACCCTGCCCGGAGGCGTCGTCGGGGCCGACCTCGCGGCGATGGACCGCCTGCTCAGGCTCAACGTCACGGCTCCGACGATGCTGGCTTCGGTCGCCGCCACCGGCATGGCCGCGCGCGGCGCGGGCGCCATCGTCAACATCGCCTCGGCCCTGGCCTTCATCCCGGACCTGTTCCCGGCATCTATTCCGCGACCAAGTCCTACCTGCTGACCTTCTCGCGCGGCCTGGCCGCCGAGGTCGGCCCGCGGGGCGTCTACGTCTAGGCCGTGGTGCCGGCCGCCACCCGGACGGAGCTGTGGGAGCATGCCGGCGCCGACGTGAACCGGATTCCCGGCGTCATGGACGTCGACGCCCTGGTCGACGCCGCCCTGGTCGGGTTCGACCGCAAGGAAGAGGTGACGATCCCAGCGATCCACGACCTGTCGGCCTGGGAGGCGCTGGAGCGCGCCCGCGGCGTGCTGGCGTCTGGCTTCCAACAATCCGAGCCGGCGCCCCGCTACCGCCCCTGACGAATGCCGGCCCGAAACCCGTCGGCGGCTGCGGCCGTCGACATCCCGGGCCGAAGGCCCATCCAACTCCCGCCGCAGACGAATCGTAAGGGAACCGTCGTAGGGTCGTGGCGCCGGGCCGTTCGCTCGCGCTAAAGAACTCCAGACGGTGGCGGACGGTGGCGGGCTGATGAGGCGGATGGCGGACACAACGATCGGGACCGCGGCGGTACGCGCCGCGATGCGGGCGGCCCGGCTCGCCTGCGTCGCGGGCCTGGCGCTGAACCTCTCGGCCTGCTTCCGCCCGCTCTACGGGCCGACGGCGTCGGGCGAATCGCTGCCGGCGCTGCTCGCCGGCATCCAGGTCGACGACATCGCGATGGCGCGCGACCAGGAGCGCATCGGGCACTACCTGCGAAGCGAGCTGATCTTCGCGCTCGACGGCTCCGGCCAGCCCGGGCCGAAGCGCTACCGGCTCAAGCTCCAGGGCAGCGAGTCGGTGCAGACGCCGATCGTCTCGACCACCACGGGCCGCGCCGAGGCCGGCACCATCGTCGGCGTGGTCAAGTACAGCCTGGAAAACCTCGACGGCACCAAGATCATCACCGAGGGCGTGGCGACCTCGACGGCCACCTACGACCGCTCGGTGCAGCGCTTCGCCTCCCTGCGCGCCGCCCGCGACGCCGAGATCCGCCTCGCCTCGGTCCTCGCCGACCAGATCAAGACCCGCCTCGCCTCGGTGCTCTCGGCCAAGCCGTGAAGTCGCTTCAGTCGGAGCGCTCCGCCCGGACGCCTCGGCGCACCGGAGACCTCGCGTGACCGCGGTCAAGGCCGGTGAGATCGAGGGGCTGCTGCGGCGCGGGCCGGACCCGCGCACGCCCGTGATCCTGCTGTTCGGCCCCGATATCGGGCTCGTCGCCGAGCGCGCCAAGCAGCTCGCCGAGGGCTTCGTCACCGATCCGGGCGACCCGTTCGCGCTGGTGCGGATCGACGGCGACGCACTCGCCGGCGATCCCGGCCGGCTGGTCGACGAGGCCGGCACCGTCGGGCTGTTCGGCGACAAGCGCGCGATCTGGGTGCGGCCGACGAGCCGCCCGATCGCGCCCGCGGTCGAGGCGCTGCTCAAGGGCGAGATCCATGGCACGCGCATCGTGATCGAGGCCGGCGACCTGGCCAAGGCCGCCCCCTTGCGCACCCTGTGCGAGAAGTCGGCCAAGGCGCTGGCGATCCCGTGCTACGCCGACGACGCCCGCGCGATCGCCGACCTGATCGACCGCACCCTGGAGGGACGCGGCCTGCGCATCGACCGCGACGCCCGCACGCTGCTGGCCGAGAGCTTGGGCGGCGACCGCCGGGCGAGCCTCGCCGAGATCGAGAAGCTCGCGCTCTATGCAGCCGAAAAAGGAAGCGTCGGCCTCGACGACGTCGAGGCGGTGGTGAGCGACGTCGCCGGCAGCCAGCTCAACACCCTGATCGACGCCGCCTTCGCGGGCCAGGGCGACGTGGTGGAGCGCGACATCCGCCGCTTCCGGCACGAGGGCCTCGATCCGTCGGCGATGCTCGGCTCCGGCCTGCGCCACGCCCTGCAGCTGCTCGCCGTCCGAATCGAGGGGGGCGACAAGGCGCCGAGCCTGGTGGTCGCGAGTTGGCGCGGCCTGCACTTCAAGCGCAAGGGCAGCATCGAGACCCAGCTCGCCCGCTGGAGCCCGAACGCCCTTCGCCAGGCGGTGCAGATCATCCAGGAGGCGATCCTGGCCTGCCGCCGCTCCGATCCGGGGCTGGCCCACGCCCACGCCTCCTCCGCTCTGCTGCGGATCGCGACGCAGGCGGCGCGGCGGCGCTAGAACATCTTCAAGCGCGGTGGACGTCGGCTCGCGTGATGAGAATGCGACCCCACAGCCATCGGCCGACGGCGTGCGCACGAGGCCGGTCAAGCGCGCCGCTCTTCCCTCTCCCCTGTGCGGGTGAGGGGATGCACATCGCCGTGGCGACCAACTCGGGGCACCCCGCAGTCGATTCGGCTACCGCGACCCGGCGGCCCATCACGGCGCACGTGAGCGTGGCAGCCGGTCCAGTCCGAGGCCTCCGGCCACCACGAGGGCCGGCACCACCAGGCACTTCACGTCTTCGATCGTCTCGGCCACCGGTCATCTCCGATCTCACCGCTCAGCGAGTCTCGGGAAGTCAGTGCCTGACCTTCGTCTCGCGCTTGTAGCGCGTGATCGCCGACGCGCAGTCGGGGGAGAGCTTCTTCAGGTTGGCGCGGAAGCAGGCCTCGACCGCCGGGCCGCCGGGCGGATGCTCGCTGCAATGCTCGAGGTAGTCGCCGGTGCAGTTCAGCTTCAGCACCTCGCGCAGGGGGTTCGTCTGCGCGAGCCCGGCGCCGGGAAGCGCGAACAGGCCGGCGGCGAGGAGGGCGGTGCGGAGGCGGGGCATGGGATGTCCGTGGGAGCCAAGGGTCTGCGCCGTCCGCGGTGGCGATCGAAGACGGCCGATAAGTGCGGACGGGTCGAGTGCCTGACGGATGAACCCGGCGCGAGTCTTGAGATCGGTGATCGGCGCGCGAAATCGAGCGGCCGCCGCGCGAGGGCGCGGCTGGCTTCTAAGGAGAGACGCAGGCGTGCTTCAAGGCAAGCGCGCGCGAGAGCCGTCCAGGCGGACGCACAGACAAAAGATTCGGACGCCGCGATAATCCAGCCGCCCGGCCTCGGCGGTCAGCCGGCGTCCGGCACCTGGAAGCGTCGGCAGAGGTCCTCGAACTCCTGAGCAGTGCCGTAGCGGATGCGGATCTCGCCGGCCTCGGGCGACTTCGCCTTGAGGGTCACGCCGAGGCCCAGCGCCAGGGCGAGGCGGCTCTCCAGCGAACGCACCTCGGCGGTCTTCTCGGTCAGGCCTCGCGGTCGGCCAGGACGCGGCACGTCGTCGGCCTGCTGCTCGGAGGCCGCGATCGCCTCGACGTCGCGCACCGTCAGCCCTTCCTCGACGATGCGCTTGGCCACCAGCTCGGGCGCGCGCACGCCGAGGAGCGCGCGGGCATGGCCGGCGGTGATCTCGGCCGCGACCAGACGCTCCTGCACCTTCGCCGGCAGGTTGAGCAGGCGCAGGGTGTTGGCGAGATGGCTACGGCTCTTGCCCAGGATCTCGGCCAGTTCGCGCTGGGTGTAGGAGAACTCGCTCATCAGGCGCTCGTAGCCCGAGGCCTCCTCGATGGCGTTGAGGTCGGCGCGCTGGATGTTCTCCAGGATAGCGAATTCGAGGGAGGCGCGGTCGTCGATCTCGACCACGACCACCGGCACCTCGTCATGCCCGGCGCGCTGGGCGGCGCGCCAGCGGCGCTCGCCGGCCACGATCTCGAACGTGCCCGGCACCTCGCCGAGTGCCCGCACCACGATCGGTTGGATGATGCCGCGCATGCGGATCGAGGCGGCGAGCTCGTCGAGGTCGGCCTCGCTGAAGCTGCGGCGCGGGTTGCGGGGGTTCGGTCGTAGGAACTCGACAGCGACCTTGCGCTGGGGCTGCACCTTGCCCGCATCGTTGCCCGCATCGCCGAAATCGCCGATCAGGGCTGCGAGCCCACGCCCCAGCCGGGGCCGTGCCACCTCGTCCGCCATTCCGCTCACCCATTCACTCCGTTACGCACGCTTCGTACTCGTCTTCGCAAAACCCCACCCACGCCCCTCATCCTGAGGTGGCGGAGTGCAGCGGAGCCCGCGAAGGAGACTTCCAGGGATCGCCCGCCGCCTGGAGTTCTCCTTCGAAGCCCGCTCACGCAGGCGCCTCAGGATAAGGTCGCCTGATGGGACAGGCGCTTTCCCTCACGCCGCAGCCGGCACCCGGCCCTCCCGCTGAATCACCTCAGAGGCGAGCCGCAGGTAGGCCTGCGAACCCGCGCATTTCAGATCGTACAGCAGCACGGGCTTGCCGTGCGAGGGCGCCTCCGACACGCGGACGTTGCGGGGGATCATGGTCTCGTAGACCTTCTCGCCCATGAAGCCGCGGACATCCGCCACCACCTGCGTCGACAGGTTGTTGCGCGGATCGAACATCGTTAGCACGATGCCCTGGATCGTCAGCTTCGGGTTTAGCGCGCCGCGCACCTGCTCGACGGTGCGCAGTAGCTGACTCAGGCCCTCCAGCGCGAAGAACTCGCATTGCAGCGGCACCAGCACGGCGTCGGCGGCAGCGAGCGCGTTGATGGTCAGCAGGTTCAGCGAGGGCGGGCAATCGATCAGCACGTAGCTGACGTCGCGCGTGGCGTTCGAGTCGCGCAAGCCCTTCAGCACGTTGCGCAGGCGGTGCGCTCGGTCGGGCAGCGAAGCCAGCTCCAGCTCCAGCCCGAGCAGGTCCATGGTCGAGGGCGCCACCGACAGCCGCGGCACGGCGGTCGGCACCACCGCCTGCGCCAGCGAAGCCTCGCCCGCCATCACCTCGTAGGTGGAGACGCGGCGCGCCCGGCGGTCGATGCCCAAGCCCGTCGAGGCGTTCCCCTGCGGGTCGAGGTCGATCACCAGCACCTGTTCGCCGATGGCGGCGAGCGCTGTGCCGAGGTTGATCGCCGTCGTGGTCTTGCCGACGCCGCCCTTCTGGTTGGCCAACGCCAGCACCCTGAGCGGCCGCGCCGGAGCCTCGGCCGCAGGATTGGGAATCGCGTCGCTTGTCATGGGGGCCTGGCTGACCTGGGCTCTCGGAGTGACGGATCGGTGCGCGTCGCGTATGCGCGACGGATATCGGATCTAGGAGCTTTTGGACGCGAGGGCGGTGACGCGGACGATCCGGGCGGCCGACTCGGTTCGGCTCGGGACAAGCTCGTGACCGACTGTCCACCGCGCCGCTGCATCGGTCAATTCCGCAGCAGCCTCGCGACCCTTCGGAAACAGCCCGGTGGTGCCCGTTTTCAACAGCGGCTCGGTCCAGGCGAGAAGCTGGTCGAGGGGCGCGACCGCCCGGGCGCAGACCACGTCGACCCCGCGATGATCGCCGATCACAGCCTCGATCCGGGCATTGTGCACCCGCACCGGCGCACCGGTGACCCGCGCCGCCTCGGTGAGGAAGGCGCATTTGCGCGCGTTGCTCTCGACCAAATCCACACGGATGCCTTGCGGCCCGGCGATCGCCAGGATCAACCCTGGAATGCCGGCGCCGGAGCCGAGATCGAGCCACGTGCGCGCCTCCGGCATCAGATCGAGCAGCTGCAGCGCGTCGGCGACGTGCCGCGTCCAGACCTCGGCCAGCGTCGCCGGCCCGACGAGGTTCTTGATCGTCTGCCAGCGCACCAGCTGAGCCACGTAGAGATCCAGCCTTTGCGCTGTTTCACGTGAAACATCCGCCGTGGCGAGGACGCTGTCGCGATCGTTCGAGCCTGCCATCAGGCGCCCACGCCGGTCGTATCGCCCCGCCGCGCGTGCGCCGCCAGCAACGTCAGTGCCGCCGGGGTGACACCTTCGATCCGCGCCGCCTGGCCCAACGTACCAGGCCGCACGGTCTCGAGCTTGATCCGCATCTCGTTGGAGAGCCCGGCGATCCGTCCGTAATCGAGGCGCACGGGCAGACGCACCGCCTCGTCGCGCCGGAAGGCGGCGATGTCGGCGTTCTGGCGGTCGAGGTAGACGGCGTAGGTGGCGTCCGTTTGGAGCCGTTCGGCGATGCGCGGGGAGACGGCGTTCAGCTCGGGCCAGACCGCCGCGAGCCGGGGCCAGTCGAGATCAGGGTAGGACAGGAGCTGGAACGCGTTGCGGCGGATGCCGTCCTGGTTGAGCGCGACGCCGTAACATTGCGCCTGGGTCGGCGTCAGGCTCAATGCGTCGAGCCGAGCCCGCACGGCCGAGAGTTCGGCCTGCGAGGCGGAGAAGTGCGCCGCCCGCCGGGTCCCAACGCAGCCAAGCGCCTGCCCACGCGGGGTCAGCCGCTCGTCGGCGTTGTCGACCCGCAGGGAGAGGCGATACTCCGAGCGCGAGGTGAACATGCGGTAGGGCTCGCTTACCCCATGGGTGACGAGGTCGTCGATCATCACGCCGAGATAGGATTCCGCCCGGTCGAAAGTCGTCACCGCTGCACCCCCGGCAATCCGGGCGGCATTGATCCCGGCAACCAGCCCCTGCCCCGCCGCCTCCTCGTAGCCGGTGGTGCCGTTGATCTGGCCGGCGAGCAGCAGGCCCGGCAGGCGCTTGGCTTGAAGCCCGGCATCGAGCTCGCGCGGGTCGACATAATCGTACTCGATGGCGTAGCCCGGCCGCAGGATCCGCGCCGCCTCCAAGCCCGGGACCAGCGCGATGAGCCGATGCTGCACGGCCTCCGGCAGCGCGGTCGAAATGCCGTTCGGATAGATCGTCGGGTCGTCGAGCCCCTCCGGCTCCAGGAAGATCTGATGGCCCTCGCGGTCACCAAAGCGTACCACCTTGTCCTCGATCGAGGGGCAGTAGCGCGGGCCGCGGCTGCTGATCCCCCCGGAATACATTGGCGATAGGTGCAGGTTGTCGCGGATCAGGTCATGGACGGCTTGCGTCGTGCGGGTGATGCCGCAGCGAATCTGCGGGTTGGTGATCCGATCGGTCAGCGCAGAGAACGGCACAGGCTCGGCGTCGGCCTCCTGCATCTCCATGGCCGACCAGTCGATCGTGCGGCCATCCAGCCTCGGCGGTGTACCGGTCTTCAGGCGGCCGAGCCGGAAGCCGAGACGGTCGAGGGTCTGCGCCAGCCCAATTGCCGGCGCCTCGCCGACGCGGCCAGCCGGAATCTGGACCGTGCCGATATGGATCAGCCCGCGCAGGAACGTGCCGGTGGTCAGCACCACCGCGCCACAACTGAAGCGCCGCCCATCGCCGAGGACGATGCCGGCGATGCGGCCGTCCTGCACCGTCAGATCCTCACAGGCGCCCGAGAGCACCGTGAGGTTCTCGGTCTCGGCGACCGCCGCCTGCATCGCCGACGCGTAGAGCTTCCGGTCGGCCTGGGTACGGGGCCCCCGCACCGCCGGCCCCTTTCTCCGATTCAGCAGCCTGAACTGGATGCCGGCCGCATCCGCCACTCGGCCCATCAGGCCGTCGAGGGCATCCACCTCGCGCACGAGATGGCCCTTGCCGAGGCCGCCGATCGCCGGGTTGCAGGACATCGCGCCGATGGTCGCCGCATCGTGGGTCACCAGCGCCGTGCGGGCGCCGCAGCGCGCGGCGGCGCCC
>NZ_VRUT01000068.1:0-25350 GCF_008039465.1 Methylobacterium sp. WL120
TTCATGCCAGCCTTCTCCGCTTGGCCGGCTGCGCTCGCCAGACCAGCTCCGCCGGCCAAGCTACCCGTGGCGGAGCGGCCCACCGTGCACTAACTTTACCCTTGGACCACCTCGTGGGGGCCGATCACGGCGATCCGAGCCTCAAGCGTCAGGTTAAGGTCCTGCAGCGCGTCCGAGGCCTGATCTGCCATGCGCCGGGCTTCGAGGAGATCGCGCTCGTAGCGCCTTCGGTCGGAGGCGTTGAACACCGTGATCCGGATGAACCGGAGCTCGCCGGCTTCGTCCCGACGGACCACGGCGTTGACCAGGACCGGCAGCGCCGTCCCGTCCGCGCGCACGAGGTCGAGCGCGACCTCGTTGAAGAACCCCTGCATCCGCAGCAAAGGCTCGAAGTGGGTCTCGTAGAAGATCTTGCCGGCGATGTTCAGGAGGTCGAGGAAGCGACGCCCGACGAGTTGTTCGGCCGTGTGTCCCGACCAGTCCGCGAGCGTCCGGTTGACCCTCGACAAGCGTCCGTTCGGCAAGGCCGAGGCGTAGCCGCAGGGTGCGTTCTCGAACAGGTCTTCGAGATCGTCCGCCTCCTGCGCCCGGAGGATAGGCGTCACCTCGCGCACGTCATCTGCCCCGGAGGAACGCCTCGATGGCTGCGGTCGTCGCCTCCGGCGCGCTGAGGTTGGGGCAATGCCCGGTCGCGTCGAGCAACACGAGTTCGCTGCCCGGGAGGTGGCGGTGCACGTATTCGCCGACCTCCCGGGGGGCGATCACGTCCTCCGAGCATTGGAGGACCAGGCAGCGCGCCGTGACGCCCTCCAGGTCGGCCCGGTTGTCTGCCAGGAAGGTCGTCCGGGCGAAGCGCTTGGCGATCTCCGGGTCGGTGCGGCAGAAACTGTTGGTGAGCTCCTCTCCGAGTTCCGGGCGGTCCGTGTTGCCCATGATGGTCGGCGCCATCGCCTGCGACCACCCCATGTGGTTGCTGTCGAGGAATTCGAGGAGCTCGTCGATCTGCGGTCGGGTAAAGCCGCCGACGTAGTCGCCGTCGTCGACGTACCGAGGAGAGGGACAGACGAGGACCAGGCTCTCGAATAGCTCGGGTGCTTTCTTCGAGGCGAGGATGCCGACCATGGCGCTCACCGAATGCCCAACGAAGATGCCGCGCTCCACGCCGAGGGCGCGGGAGAGCTCTACGACGTCGTCGGCATAGCCTTCGAGCGAGGCGTATTTGGCCGGGTCGTAGGCTGAGAGGTCCGAGCCGCCTGCGCCGACATGGTCGAACAGGATTGTGCGGTAGCGGACCTCGAAGGCAGGTGCCACCCACCGCCACATGTTCTGATCGCACCCGAAGCCGTGGGCGAAAACCATGGCGGTGTCACCCGACCCGGTCTGTTTGGTGTTGTGGCGCTCGATGACCGACAAACCGCGTCCCCCCTGCCTTTCTATCATCTAGCAGTTTTGAACCAGGGGTCGATCGGCTCGGTGACGCTGCGCGGCATCGTGAAGGGCTGCTCAACCCTCGGTTCCGGGCGTGCTGCAGTCCAAAGCACCCCGGCCGCTCCCGGCCCGTTTGGGCTGCGAGGTTCCGATGCACCCAACATCCTGCAAGCAGGCGTTTCTTGCTTAAGCAAAGGGTCGTGACCGGTCTCCGCGGCTATGTCCCCTTCGATGCATCCGCCGTCCGGAAGCGGACGGGCAGAAATCCACCCGACCCGGTCGTCGAACGGACGGGCGGGTCCCGACCCAAGCCAGCCGTACGACAAGCAGTCGGCGCTTCCCGAAAGCGGCCGCTGGTCGGACGTCCGGCAACTTCGGCTCAGGGTGGGAAGCGGCGGCTCGATAGTCGCTAGAGCGTTTTCGGGCTGCGCTGAATCGCATGGGTTGGGTTCACGCGAAGCTGTTGGACTGATTCACTGATCGCTCCGGAGAAGGAGCGAAGCATGGGCCGACCCTACAGCCAGGACCTGCGCGAGCGGGTGGTGGAAGCCGCTGCGACGACCTCGCGCCGCCAGGCGGCCGCGCGCTTTGGGGTCGGCATCGCCACCTCGATCCGCTGGATGGCCGCGCTCGCGACGACGGGGACGGTGGCGGCCCGTCCGCAAGGGCGGGCGCGCCGCTCGAAGCTCGACCCGCACGAGGCGTTCCTGCGTGCGCTGATCGATGCGAAGGCCGACGTCACCCTGGAGGAGATGCGCGCCCGGCTGCGGGACGAGCACGATCTCACGGTCGGACTGGGCACGCTGTGGAGCTTCCTCGACGCACGCGACCTCACGTACAAAAAAAGACAGCGCACGCCACCGAGCAGGAACGCCCGGACGTGAAGGCGGCGCGCGAAGCGTGGTTTGCGGGTCAGCCCGACCTCGACCCTGCGCGCCTGGTTTTCCTTGACGAGACCTGGACCGCTACCAACATGGCCCGCCTGCGCGGACGCTCACCGCGTGGCGAGCGGCTGCGCTCTCCCATCCCGCACGGCCATTGGAAGACCACCACCCTGGTGGCGGGTCTGCGCCTGTCCAGGATCGCTGCGCCGTTCGTGCTCGGCGGGCCGATCAACCGCGACGCCTTCCAGGCCTACGTCGATCAGGTCCTGGTGCCCGAACTCACCCCCGGCGACATCGTCGTCATGGACAACCTCGGCAGCCACAAGGGACCGGCCGTGCGGGCGGCGATCGAGGCGGCAGGCGCGCGGCTCCTGTTCCTCCCGCCCTACAGCCCGGATTTCAACCCCATCGAGATGGCCTTCTCGAAGCTGAAGGCACTGCTGCGCAAGGCGGCCGAACGCACCGTCGAGGGACTATGGTCGACCATCGAACGCCTCGTCGACACCGTCACGCCCCACGAGTGCGCAAATTTCTTCGCAGCCGCTGGATACGAACCAGATTAAACCGAAAATGCGCTAGGCAAACGTCCGGATTGAAGGCCGCAGAGGACGAAGCAGACCCGTATTATTGAGGCCCCGGCGTGCGGGCGACGTTCATCAGCCAACACACCATCACGAAGTAGCCAACCAACGTCAGCAACTCGACCGTGATCGCCTCACCCCACGTGCTGAGAGCTGCGGCATACGTTTCATCACTTACACGATGCCGACGGACGAGTTCGCTGGCTACAGCATGCGCTAGGACTAGATCGACCCGGAGGTCGGCTGGGAGCGGTGCACCGCGCTCAACCGCCGCCAACGCAGCCGGCGGCACACCGGCTGCTCCCGCGAGCGGCAGGTGCATGTCCCACTCAAACACGTTGGACAGCTCCCGCGACACAACGCATATCGTCCACTCACGCAACGCGCCGTCGAGGGTCCCGGCATAGCGCAGGGTCTCCCCGACCTTGGCGACCGCTTGGAGTAACGACGGACGGTGCAGCAGTGGGCGGAACGGACCGTAGACCCCCCGGCGAGGACCGTTGATTAACTCTTCGGCAGCGGCCTGCTGCTCTGCATCGAGCGTGGCTGGTGGCCCAAGGCGTTCGGGAAGTCCGGCCTCAGGAAAGGACGGTGTAGCGGTGGCGGAACGGTTGGGAAGCATCAGACGGGCCTCAGGCTTTTGAGGGAAGTTTTGGTGCTGCACCAGAGCCATAGTGCCGTCAGCACTAGCAGCAGCGTAGCGAGAGCGCCCGTCCACCTGAGCGCATCCCAGCCGGCCCAGCGGTCGGAACCGAGCGCGCGGACGAGCAGTGGGCCAGCGATCTGTCCGGCGGCGAACGCAGCGGTCATTCGCGCAATGAGCGGGGTCGGATTGTCCGGCTGCGCCTCGCGGGCGAGCTGCAAGCCGGCCATGGTCGCGACCATGAACGTGCCGCCGACCAAGACCGCTGAGGCCGCGACAGCCCAGAGAGCTTGGACGAATAGCGGCAGGGCGGTGCCGAGCGCCATGACGCCCTGTGACAGAGCCCACAGTCGTTGACGGGATGTGCTTGGCAGCCAGCGGGCCACGGCCGCGACCGACAGAGCGGCGGCGAAGCCGAACAAGGGCCAAGTCAACCCGAACACTAGGGGATCGGGAGCTAGTTCGCGCGCCATGGCCGGCAGGAACGTGGCCGGCACGATGTAGCCGAACCCGAACGTTCCGTAGCAGAGAACCAGAGCCAACTGCCCGCCCCCTCGCGTCGGAGCGATTGCTGTAGCCTCGCGTTCTTCGATCTCGGCCGGGGTCGTGCTTTGCCCCCGTGACAGCGTCCAAACCAGCACCGCTCCGGCACTGGCGATGAGCCCCAGTTCAAGCCAAAGCCAGTCCGCCCGCTGGCGTCCGCCGAGCCAAGCCATCACACCGGCTATCGCAATGCCGAGACCGACACCCGTGTAAATCCACGCGCCCAGTTGCCCGGCCCGACGCCGGGCAAGTTCGGCCAGGCACCAGCTGCTCGCGCACACCAGCCCCCAGGCGCTGAACACACCAGCTGCCCCGCGCAGCATGACCCCGAGCAGGGTGGTGGGAACGGCATCAACTGCCACCATCGCCAGGGTCGTGAGAGCGACACCGATCAGGCTCAGCAGCAGACCGCGACGCGGGTTGCCGCTGAACCACGAGGCGGTCAGGGCACCCACGAAGTACCCAGCATAGTTCGCTGCTGCCCATTCCGTACCGGTGGCAGCGTCCAGCGTACCGTCACGGATCATCAGCGGCATCAGCGGCGTAAAGGCAAAACGGCCGACCCCCATCGCCATTGCAAGTGCGACGAGTCCGCTGGCGACCACGGGCCGGGTCGCGGGACTGGGCTGGGCGGGAGAGGAGTGTTTCGTGTTCATTGGATGGTCCGATTGAACACCTTTCCCACTTCTTGGAAAATGAATTATCGTGACGTATCGTTCTCTGCATGAGAACTATGAATCTGAACGACCTACACATCTTCCGCAGCGTCGTTCGCGAAGGCGGTATCACGCGGGCCGCACACCAGCTGCACCGGGTCCCCTCCAACGTCACCACCCGGATCAAACAGTTCGAGGAGCGGCTTGGGGTAGCTCTGTTCCGACGCGAAGGGCGTAGCCTGACCCTCACTGATGCCGGACGTACCCTGCTCGGGCATGCCGATAAGCTGTTGCAGTTGGCCGACCTAGCCGAACAGGAACTGCGCAGTGGTATCGTGCGCGGCGTGCTCCGGCTTGGATCCTTAGAAAGCGCGGCCGGTGCACGGCTGCCGCCGATCCTGTCGGCTTTTCATGCGCAGAACCCCAACGTGACCATCGAACTGCAAACCGGTACGACCCGCGCGATGCTGCGCCAGCTGGAGCTGTTTGAGGTCGAAGCGGCCTTCGTGTCCGAACCATTCGAGCGGGGAAATCTATCCTCGATGCCGGCCTTTGACGAGGAACTGGTGCTGATTACCGCCCGAGGGGTGCCGACAGTCCGCCACGCTGTCGAGTTGGGTGGGCGGACTGTTGTGGCGTTTCCCCATGGCTGTTCCTACCGTCAGCGCCTCATCGAGTGGCTGACGGAAGGAGGCGCATCACCTCAGCGTGTTCTGGAGATGAGTTCGTATCACGCCATCGTGGCGTGCGTGGCTGCTGGGACAGGGGCAGCGATCGTGCCGGCGGAAGTGCTGGATCATGCAGTGCTGAGCACGGCCGTCGAGCGCCATTCGCTGCCGCCTCACCTGCGCATCAACCGCACGCATCTCGTCTGGCCCGGAGCGGCCAGTGAGCCATTGCAAGCCCTCATCGCGCTGCTGCCCAGCGCACGTGTCGATGAACGGGTAGCATAGAAAAGATTCCAGATTGCCCTGAACACGAGTGCTTTACAGAGACTATGGACCCGCTACTGGTAAAGCGTACGTTCCGCTTCCCAATTGACCCGGTCGTAGAACGGACGGACGGGTCTCGACCCAACCCGGTCTCTACTCCTTCGTCGGGACTAGTCGGAAAGCGGTCGGTCGTTGTGCTGTGCGTTCTGGTTTGTAGCCGAGCTGCTTGGGGAGCGCGAAAGTAGGGTTCGATGATTGCCGGAGGCAAACCTCCGGCAATCCGTCACTCATTATCGAACACCGCGCGTCATATCGATGTTCGAGGGCAAGCTCATCGTTTCATCGGCCGCACGCGGAGACGTGGCTCTTGGCCTGCCGCGGAAGGCAGAGGCAATCAGCACGTAGAACAGCGGGGTGACGAACACGGCCAGCACCGTCGCCGTGATCATGCCGCCAAGCACCCCGGTGCCGATGGCCCGCTGGCTGTTCATACTCGCGCCCGTGGCGACGGCCAGCGGTACCACGCCGAGGATGAAAGCGAACGACGTCATGACGATGGGCCGGAAACGCAGCTCACAGGCTTCGAGGGCCGCCTCGCGCACGGGCCGCCCCTGTGCCACGAGTTCCTTGGCCACCTCGATGATCAGAATCGCGTTCTTCGCCGTCAGGCCGATCACCGTGATCAAGCCGACCTTGAAGTAGACGTCGTTCGGCATGTCACGAAGCAGCATTGCGAAGACCGCACCGACCACGCCGGTCGGCACCACAAGCAAGACGGCGAGCGGGATCGACCAGCTCTCGTAGAGCGCGGCGAGGCAGAGGAAGACACAGAATAACGCCAGGGCGAGCAGGTACACGGCCTGAGAGCCAGAGAGCTTCTCCTGCAGGGATTGCCCGGTCCAGGCATAGTCGAAGCCCGCGGGCAGTTGCCCGGCAAGGCGCTCCATCTCGGCCATGGCGTCGCCGCTGGCGAAGCCGGGGGCGGCGCTGCCCGAGATCTTGATACTCGGATAGCCGTTGAACCCGACCACCTGTGCGGGACCCATGGTCCACGCGATGCTGGCAAAGGATTGCAGCGGCACCATCTGGCCCTTCGCATTGCGGACATGCAGGTCGAGCAGATCCTCGGCCTTCATCCGGCGCCCGGCTTCCGCCTGCACTATCACCCGCTGCATGCGGGCCTGATTCGGGAAGTCGTTGACGTAGGCCGAGCCGAGGCTCGTCGAGAGCGCGTCGTTGATGTCGGCGAAGGTGACGCCAAGCGCGCTCGCCTTCTGCCGGTCGAGGGAGAGCTCGATCTGCGGCGCCGTGGGTAGGCCCTCGACGTAGACGCCCGCAAGGACCGGGCTCTGGCTCGCCGCCTTCAGCAGCTGGTCGCGTGCAGCCGCTAGCGCGGCATAGCCCTGCTGCGCCTTGTCCTGCAGGCGGAAGGCGAAGCCGCTCGAATTGCCGAGTGCCTCGATAGCCGGCGGTGACAGCGCCATGGCGATGGCGTCGGGCAGGCCGCCGAGCACCGCGTTGGCGCGGGCGCTGATCGCCCCGGCCCCGTCCTTCGGTCCACGCTCCTTCCAGTCCTTCAACGTGACAAAGGTGATGGCCGCGTTCTGGCCCTGGCCCGAAAAGCCAAAACCCAGCAGCGTGACGCGCGCCGCTACGGCCGGTTCGGCTTCGAAGTGTTCCTCGATGCGCTCAGCCACGTCGAGCGTGCGGCCGGTGGCCGATTCCGGCGGGGTCTGCGCGTCGACGATGACGTAGCCTTGGTCCTCGATGGGTAGGAAGCTCGACGGCATGCGCACGTATCCCCAGCCGAGCGCCGCGACGAGTGCGGCGTAGACGAGGAGCGAGCGCACCGGCCGCCGCAGCATCCCGGCGACGCCCGCCCGGTAGGCCAGCGTGCCGGAGTGGAAGCGGCGATTGAACCAGCCGAAGAACCCACCCTTATTAGCATGGCCATGGCCGGCCTCGACGGGCTTCAACAGGGTCGCGCAGAGGGCGGGCGTGAGCGACAGGGCCAGGAAAGCCGAGAAGGCAATGGAGGTTGCCATGCTGACCGCGAACTGCCGATAGATCACCCCGACCGAGCCGGGAAAGAAGGCGAGCGGCACGAACACGGCAATCAGCACGGAGGTGATGCCGATGATCGCGCCGGTGATCTGCCCCATGGCCTTGCGGGTGGCCTCCCTCGGGGAGAGGCCTTCCTCGCTCATGATGCGCTCGACATTCTCGACAACCACGATGGCGTCGTCGACCAGGATGCCGATGGCCAGGACCATGCCGAACATCGTCAGGACGTTGATGGAGAAGCCGGCCGCCAGCAGCGCGCCGCAGGTGCCCAAGAGTGCCACCGGAACCACGATGGTCGGGATGACGGTGTAGCGCACGTTCTGCAGGAACAGGAACATCACCGCGAAGACGAGCGCCATCGCTTCAGCAAGGGTCATTAGCACTTTCCTGATCGACACTTCGACGAAGGGCGTGGTGTCGTAGGGTACCGTGACGCTGACATTCGCGGGCAGCGTGCGCTGGAGCTGGGCGATCTTGTCTTTTACCCCGGTCGCGGCGGCGAGCGCGTTGCCGCCGGGTGCGAGCTGGATGCCGATGCCGGCGGCCGGGCGACCGTCGAGGCGGGTCTGCATCGTGTAGGACTGGCCCGCGAGCTCGACCTCGGCCACGTCGCGCAGGCGCACCAGCGAGCCATCCGGGTTGGCGCGCAGGACGATCTCCTCGAACTCGGCGACCGTCGTCAGCTGCCCCTTCACCAGCACGCTGGCGGCGATGCGCTGACCTTGTTTGGCAGGCTGGGCGCCGACGAGACCGGAGGCCACCTGGGCGTTCTGTGCGCCCACCGCCGTCGTCACATCGCCGGGCGTCATGTTGAAGCCGACGAGCTTCATCGGGTCGATCCAGATGCGCAGCGCCTTCTCGGACGAGAACAGGATGGCGCGGCCGACGCCCGGCACGCGACGCAATTCGCCCAGGATGCGCCGGGCGGCGAGGTCGCCGAGATCACTCTCGCTCAGGGAACCGTCGCGCGAGCTCACGACGACGAACTGGAGGAAGCTAGTGCTGGCCTCCTCGACGATGACGCCCTGCTGCGTCACGGCCCGCGGCAGGCGCGCCTCGATCCGCTTGATCCGGTTCTGGACCGCGACCGTGGACTTCGAGGGATCGGAGCCCGGCGCGAAGGAAGCCATGATCTGCGCCTGGCCCGAGGTGTCGCTGGTAGACTCAAAATACATCAGCCCCGGGATGCCGTTGAGCTCCTCCTCAATGATGCGGGTCACGCCGTCGTAGAGACGCTCGGGCGGGGCACCCGGGTAGACGGCGGTCACCTGGATCGTAACGGGGGCCACGTCCGGGTACTGCGAGACGGGCAGGAAGGCGATGGAGATCGCGCCCACCAGCATGATGAAGATGGAGATCGCCCAGGCGAAGATCGGGCGTTCGATGAAGAAGCGGGTCATGGGAATGCGCCTGCGCGAGCGGAATACCGGGACGGCACCGCGGCTGTTGGGACGGGGATCAGGACTTGCGGGATGCCTCGGTTGACCAGGCACCCTTCCAGGGGACCGGGTTCACCGGCATCCCGGGCTGGATCTTCTGGAAGCCCTCGACGACGACGACCTCGTCGGCCTTCAGCCCCTCCTCCACGATCCATCCCGCACCCGTCAGGGCGCCGGTGCGGAGCGGCCGCAGCGCGGTCTTTCCGTCCACGACGACATAGGCCTGCGCCCCCCCGGCGCTGCTGCGCTGGATGGCCTGGGCGGGGACGACGACCGCGCCGGGAATCGTTCCCTGCCGAACCTGGATGCGGACATAGGTGCCCGGCAACAGGGCGACACGGGCGTTCGGGAAGGTGGCACGCAGACTGACCTGACCGGTGCCCGGGTCGACGCTGACGTCGGTGAACAGGAGCCGGCCGGCATCGGGGTGCAGGGACCCGTTGGGAAGAACGAGCCGCACCTCCGCCGCTTCCTTCTCGGCTGCCTGTTCAACGAGCAGGCTCGGGTCCGAGGCGGCCGCGTTGAAGTCGGCGTAGATGGGATCGACCTGTTGGATGAGCGCGAGCTTGGTCGCTTCCGCCTGGCCCACCAGTGCCCCCTCGGTCACCAGGGCCCGCCCGATGCGGCCGCCGATGGGGGCACGCACGGTGGCGTAGTCCAGGTCGATCCTGGCGCGCGCAAGCTGGGCCTTCGCGCTCGCGACGTCCGCCTCGGCTTGGCGCAAGGTTGCGATGGCGATGTCGTGTTGGGCGGTGCTGGCGGCCTGCTTCTCCAGAAGGGTCTTGGTGCGCTCCGACTGGCGCAACGCCTGGGTCCGCGTCGCCTCCGCGCGCGCCACGCCTGCCGTCCTGGCATCGACCTCGGCCTTGTAGACGGCCGGGTCGATGCGGAAGAGGACATCCCCCTTCCTGACAAGGCTGCCTTCCTCGAAGGCGCGCTCCTGGATAATCCCGGAGACCTGGGCCCTCACCTCGGCCACCCGCGTCGATGCTAAGCGCCCCGGCAGGTCGAGGGTGCGCGGCACCGTGGCCGCCGCCGCCACGACGGTCGAGACATCCATGGGCGACATCTCGGCGGCAGGTGCGGCCGGATTGCTCGCCTCCGGCTTGCAGCCGGTTAGGGTCATCGCCATGAGAAAAGGCAAGACGAGCCGGACGATGACCGGACGCCGATGATCAGGCCGTCTCATATTGTGGCATACCTCAGGTAGGAACGGGTCGTGGATGGCGTCGGATCGCGCTCGGACTGGTCTTGCGGTTCCGCGACTTCCTGGTTGGCATCGCACACCGCCGCGTTTAAATCCATACGTATGGAATGAAAAAGGGAATGGCTGAATGGGTCGCGCAAGGACCATCGACCGCGACCGGGTATTGGATGTCGCGGAGCAGATCGTCAGCCGGGACGGGGCCACGGCCTTGACCTTCGACGCCGTGGCGAAAGCCTCGGGCATCACCAAGGGGGGGGTACAGTACTGCTTCGGCACCAAGGACGATCTGATCGCCGCTATGGTGGAGCGCTGGTTGGCAAGATTTGACGCCGAGGTCGCACGGAGCACCCCGCCGGATGCTGACAACGTCGCGCGCGCGCGCGGTTACGTCGTGGCATCCAAGCGGATCGATGAAGCTACCCAGACCAAGATGGCCGGGATGCTCGTGACGCTGCTGCAGTCGCCCGGGTACCTGCACCGCGCCCGCACTTGGTACGCGGAATGGATTGGTATGTTCGACCCTGGCTCGGCGTCCGAGAGCCGCGCGAGGACGGCCTTTCTCGCTGCAGAGGGCGCCTTCTACCTACGCAGCCTCAACCTCATCGAATTGGACCAAGCTGGGTGGGATGACGTCTTCGACGACATACTCAAGCTCGTCTGAGCGGCATTTTCGAAGCTCGACGCGCCAGACTTTCCTTGCCGAACACACCTTCGCGACGGTCCAGCTCAAATTGCGAACGGAAAGGGGGCTGGAATGCGGAGTCCTGTCGTACCGTATGGTCTACTTCGATCGGAGCATCGCCCAAGAACGGACAGACAAAAATCGACCCAACTGCGCCCAAAAAGCCATCTCGTCGGGTGCTTTGAAGCAGACCTAACCCGTGCCTTCGTCGCGGTCTGCTTGCCCAAGCAATATCCGCTGCAACTGGCCGACCGCTGTCTCGATCTGCGTTTCGTTGAGCGATGAGTATCCAAAGACCAACATGTCATCTCGTGCCCCGGGGTCAAAATAATAGGCGGCTCCGCTTGAAAGGGCATAGACCCCGATGCCCTGCTCGCGTGCGAGGTGCTGAATCTGCCGTGCGGGCGGATAACCGGACGGGAGGCGCCAGACCAGATGCAAGCCACTCTCGCCGCCGAGTACGACGGCCCCGTCGAACGTCCTGCGCAGTGCTCCAATCAGAGAGTCACGGCGCGCCTTGTAGACCTGCCTCAGGCGGCGCAGGTGCCGGTCGAAGTGCCCCTCATCGATGAAGGCGGCGAGCGCGGCCTGTTCCAGCCAGGCCTGACCGTTGCTCATACGTGCCTTCAGCATCCGCGCCTCGTCCCAGAACATGCGCGGAACCGTGGCGAAGCCGATGCGAAGGCCTGCGCCAACGGACTTCGAGAACGTCCCGACGTAGAAGACGCGCCGGCCTCCGTCGAGACCGGCCAGGGCCGTCAGCGGCGGCCCGTCGTACCGGAAGTCGCTGTCGTAATCGTCCTCGACGATGTAGCTGTCGGTCTCCTCCGCCCATCGCAGCAGGGCCAGGCGCCGCGCCAGCGGCATGGTGGCCCCGGTGGGGAACTGGTGCGAGGGCGTGACGTAGAGCAGGCTGCCCTTGGCCGGCGGCAGGAGGTCGGTTCGCAGACCCTCGCCGTCGACCGGCACCGGATGGATCTCCATGTCGGCGTTCCTGAAGATCAGCGAGGCTCCGAGGTAGCAGGGGTTCTCGATGCAGAGCTGCCGGGTATGTCCCTTAAGCAGGTTGAACACGAGGTTGAGGGCATCCTGCCCGCCCGTGGTCACGATGACCTGATCCTCGGTCACCGCCACCGCTCTGGCCCGACGTAGGTGCGTGCTGATCGCCGTGCGCAACTCCGGGAGGCCGGCCGGATCGCAGTAATCGGTTAGGTATGTCGTCTCCCGCGCCAGGAGCCGCATCACGATCCGGCGCCAGATGGCCAGCGGGAACCCGGCCGGATCGGACCGCCCGACCCAGAAGTCGAGTTCGGGCCGGTCGCCGCCACCGCCCGGCGAGCCGGCGAAGCAAAGCAGCGCCTCGCTCGACGCGTCCAGCACCGGGCCGTTCGTGAGCGACCGACTGCCCTGTTGTATCAACAAAAGGCTGTCAGGGGGGATCGGCTCGACGAACAATCCGGCCGTGCCGCGGGCCCTGACGTAACCCTCAGCGGCAAGGCGTTCGTAGGCCAGCATCACGGTGTTGCGGGACACTCGAAGCCGCTCGGCCAGCAGGCGGCTCGGAGGCAGAGCCATGCCGGCCTTGATCTGCCCATCGAGGATGATCTCCCGAACCTGGTCGAACACCTGCGCCTGAAGAGGTTTATCGGACCGGGCGTCCAGTGTGAGCGTCAGTTCCACACGTTCCCTCCTGCTGGGCGTCGGCCCTTCGACGCGGCGTACCCCATCCAAGCGGCGTCGTGCTCGGTTTCAGGAACTCCCGGAAACCCGCGACAAAACGGTTGGTACCATGACGAGGCATTCTTTTGGCCCTTCCACCGGACCAAAATTTGGAATTGTTAGCACTAGAGTGCATTCTGATGACGCACCGGGCCGGCCCGCCAGAAAAATAAGGCGAGACGCTCGGCCGTGGAGGAAACATGAACGAGATCGTCAAGCCGGACTCCCTGCTCGTCGCCCAGGCCGAGAGCCTGACCGAGACCTTCTTCGGCGGGTGTCCGCACGATTGCCCCGACACCTGCTCGATGATCTTCGAGGTCAAGGACGGGGAGCTGCTCGGCGTGCGCGGCAACCCGGATCACCCGATGACCCGGGGCGGCCTCTGCGTGAAGCTGAAGGACTACGAGAAGCGCCACTACCACCCTGACCGCCTGCTCTACCCGATGAAGCGGGTCGGGCCGAAGGGCTCCAAACATTTCGAGCGCATCACCTGGGACGAGGCGCTGGACACCATCGTCACCCGCTGGAAGGCGATCATCGACAGTCACGGCCCGCAGGCCATCGCGCCCTACAGCTACCTCGGCAACCAGGGCCTCGTGCACGGGCTGAACGGCGGCGACGCCTTCTTCAACCGCATGGGCGCCACGGTCATGGAGCGGACCTTCTGCGGCGAGGGCTCCTGCACCGCGTGGCTGCTGACGGTCGGCCCGACGGCCGGGCTCGACCCTGACAGCTACATCCACTCCAAGTACATCGTGATCTGGGCGTGCAACTCGGTCAGCACCAACCTGCACCACTGGGCCATCGTCAAGGACGCCCAGAAGAAGGGCGCTAAGGTCGTCGTCATCGACACCTACGCCTCGCGCACGGCGAAGGCCGCCGACTGGCACATCGCGCCGAAGCCCGGCACCGACGGCGCGCTCGCCATGGCGCTGATCAACTCGATCATCGAACAGGGGCTCGTCGATCAGGACTACGTCGACAACCACACGGTCGGCTTCGAGGAGCTGAAGGAGCGGGCGAGCACCCGCACGCCGGAATGGGCCGCCGCGATCACCGGCGTTTCCGCCGACGACATCCGCACGCTCGCCCGCGAGATGGCGACCGAGCAGCCGGTGGGCATCCGCATGGGAGTGGCGCTGGAGCGGCACTACGGCGGCGGCCAGACCATCAGGGCAGTGTCGTCCATCCCGGCGCTGACCGGCGCCTGGCGCCACGTCGGCGGCGGCGTCACCCAGTTCGGCGTGTGGGAGCACCCCTACAAGTTCGACGTGATGTGCCGGCCCGACCTGATCCCGGAGGGCACCCGCGTCGTCTCGAACCTCCAGATCGGGCGCGCGCTTACCGGCGAGCTGAAGCTCGACCCGCCGATCCTGTCGATGATGTGCTGGAACTCGAACCCCGTCACGCAGGCGCCCGAGACCGACAAGATCGTGGAAGGGCTGATGCGCGAGGACCTGTTCATGGTCTCGGCCGAGCACTTCATCTCCGACACGGCGTCCTACGCCGACATCCTGCTCCCGGCCACGATGGGCGCGGAGATGGAGGACATGATCCTGTCCTGGGGCCACCTTTATCTCACCTACAACACCAAGTGCGCCGACGCGCCCGGCGAGGCGATCCCGAACAACGAGATCTTCCGCCTGCTCGCCGCCCGGCTCGGCTTCGAGGAAGAGAACTTCAAGTGGACCGACACGGAGTGCCTGGAGCACTACGTCGATTGGAACGCCCCGGCCTGCGAGGGCATCGACCTCCAGTACATGCGCGAGCACGGCTTCGCCCGCCTGAAGGTCGGCACGCCGGACGACCGGGCGCCCCACCGCGAGGGCAACTTCCCGACGCCGACCGGCAAGTGCATGCTCAAGGTCGAGGGCGCCACGAACTTCGTCGCGCCACCGTTCCGGCAGATGTACGAGGGCTTCCAGCCCGGCGAGGCGCTTGATCCGCTGCCCGACTACCTGGGCCCGCGGGAATCCCACGCCAACGACCCGGAACTCGCCAAGCGCTTCCCGCTCAACATCGTCTCGCCGAAGAGCCACTACTTCCTGAACTCCTGCTACGCGAACATGGAAGACAAGCAGAAGGGTCAAGGCGAGCAGTTCGTGATGATCAGCCAACACGACGCCGACGCCCGCGGCATCCGGGATGGTGACCGCGTGCAGGTCGCCAATGACCGCGGCGCCTTCAAGGGCGTAGCGCGCATCACCGAGGACGTGAAGGCCGGCATCGTGGTGGCGACGCTGGGCTACTGGCGTCAGCTCAACGAGGGTACGGTCAACAGCATCTCGTCGGGCGCCTTCACCGACATGGGCCACGCTCCGTCGTTCTCGGACAACCTTGTCGAGGTTGCTCGGGCGAACTGAGGTCAACGATTGGCTGAGCAACAAACAGGCGTCCTACGGGACGCTTGTCCCTGGTCACCGGGTTCTTTGGTCAGCCTGCGCCGAGAACGCATTGTGAGAGCCCCCGGGTCTTCGTCGAAAGCACAGCCAGGTGTCCGCTTCTTCCACCCTTACGCCCGAAAGCGGACCGGCAAAAATCCACCCAACCCAGCCTCTCAGACCGCCGCCGGCACTTTTCCAAAGCTGCCATTCGTCAGGCGTGAGGCAACTACCGCTCGGAGTGGAGAGCAGCCACTCCCGGCTTGCTGTAAGGTTGCCTACCCTTTTCCCGCGGACAGCACGTGGGCAACGATGGCGTTGGCGTGGCCATGTCCCATCCCGTGCTCGCCCTTCAACATTGACACGAGGTCCATGTGCTTTGCGGGAAGCCGATCGCGGACAAGCTGCTGCCATTCGTTGATGGGGCGGCCGTACTTTTTCTCGATGGACGGGAAGTACGAAGCTGGCCCTTTGACGGGTTCGGTGGACACAGGTGGCCGTCCTTCTAGCTCATTGGTAGGCGCCAGCTTCGAGGCAAATCGTACGGGCTGCAACTCACCGGACAGCACCATGAGTGGACCCGCATCCGCAATGGTGGAAAGCCGACGTAGCTGTTCGATTGCTCGGTGGCAGCGCATCTGGGACGCCTCGGTGCCCGTACGGTGCATGGGTGGCTCAGGTCAGGCTCGTCCGCAGAGGACGTGGCCCCTGCCTTACTGAAGACGTCGGAGGCTTGATGGTCACTTAGGTCGGCATGACTGCCGATGCGTTCCCAGGATCCGCCAGTTCGACGACCATCGCATCGATGAACACCCTCGCTCTGGTCGACAGCGAATGGCCGGACGCGAACAGGGCGTAGACCGGCGATGGCGCGCTCGCATAGTCCGGGAGCACCCGCTCCAACCGGTTCGCGGCGAGGTCAGAGGCGAGGTCCAGAGCGGACTTCAGCATGATGCCTGCCCCTGCAAGAGCCCAATCGTGCACCGCGTCGCCGCTGTCCGAGCGAAGGCGCATCCTAAGACGGAACTCCGTCTCGACGCCTCCCGGACCAAGCAAGCGCCACGGCGTCGTCGCATCGCCGTAGCTCAAGCCTTCCAGGCCGATGAGGTCTTCAGGCTTCGACGGGCGTCCATGCCGGTCGAGGTAGGCGGGCGCCGCGACCAGGATGCGCCGATTGTCGGCTAGCCGACGCATGATCATCGTGCTGTCGCGCGGGGGCCCGATGCGGATTGCCACCTCGATGCGCTCGCCGATGAGGTCGGTAACGCGGTCGTCGAGCCTCAGGTCGACGTCAAGCCGGGGATGCCGTGCCGCGAGGCGGCCCAGGACCGGTGCGACGTGCCGCCGCCCGAACGAGACCGGCGCGCCGACCCGCAGCAATCCCATCGGCTCGTCACGCCCGGTCGCGAGGCGCTCCTCGGCGGATTCGATGGCGTCCAGCGCCCGTTCCACCTGAACGAGTAGGGTCTGGCCCTCGTCCGTTATCGACAGGCTCCGCGTGGAGCGTTGGATCAATCTCACACCGGCCCTGCGTTCGAGCGTCGTCAAGCGCTTGCTCACGACAGCCAGCCCGACCCCGAGATCGCGCGCCGCCGCCGTTAGGCTGCCGAGCGCCGCGATGCGACGGAAGGTGCGTAGCTCGTTCAGATCGTCAAGCATCGACACTCAACCCTCGTGCAAGAATGACTCAACTGTAATCCGGCTTATCAGTCGAAAAGCAAGAGTTAGGTTGTGTTGACGAACGGGGTCGCTTCCCCGGCACAACTGAGAGGAGACTGATGCCATGCCTCTGGACCTGAACGGACGGAAGGTCCTCGTCGTCGGCGCCGCCGGCGGGATCGGCTTGGCCACTGCGCAGCTCTTCACGCGGAACGGTGCGCGCGTCGTCGCAGCGGGCCGTCCAGGCACGAAGCTCAACGAGGCCGCTCGGACTGCAGAGGTGGAGGCGGCCGCGCTCGATTTCACTGACGAGGCTGCGATTGAAGCCTTTTTCGGCGGTCGGGAGCCTTTCGATCATGTGGTGGTCGCCGCGGCCACCACGAGGACCGGATCGGTCGCCGAGCTCCCGCTGGCGGACGCCAGGTCGGCGATGGATTCAAAGTTCTGGGGCGCCTACCGCATCGCCCGGTCCGCAAAGATCGTCGAGGGCGGCTCGCTGACCTTCGTGTCCGGCTACCTCAGCCAACGTCCCGGTCCCGCCGCCGTGCTGCAGGGGGCGATCAACGCCGCGCTTGATGCCCTCGCCCGCGGCCTGGCCTTGGAGCGGGCGCCGGTCCGGTTCAACACGGTGTCGCCGGGGCTCGTGGATACGCCGCTCTATGCGCGGATGGATAAGGCCGACCGGCAGGCGATGTTCGAGCGCCGCGCTGCGCAGCTGCCTGCACGCCGGATCGGGCATCCCGACGACATCGCCCAGGCCATCCTGTTCGTGGCCACGAACCCCTATGCCACCGGCTCGACCGTCACCGTCGACGGCGGCGGCACCATCGCGTGAAGGGCCGCCGATGCGCCTCGACCACGCCACGCTCCGCACCCGCGACCTGGATGGCCACCGTCGCTTCTTCACGGATGTCTTCGACCTGAGCGAGGGCTTCCGCCCGGCCTTCGGCTTTCCCGGGCACTGGCTCTACGCGGACGGGGAACCAATCGTGCACCTCATTCCAGCGCGAGCCGGCGTGCCAGTTCCGGACGGGTCGGCCGAGTGCATCGACCACGTCGCCTTCCTCCGCGACGACCATGACGCCTTCCGCCGGCGCCTCGACGACCGTGGCATCCCCTACAGCCGGATGGAGCTCCCCGAGATCGGCGAACGCCGCATCTTCCTGCACGCCCCGGGCGGCACGCTGATCGAGGTCGCCTTCCGCGACAGTGAACCGACAGAAATGAGCCAGGAGCTCAACCGATGATCCCGTCGCTTCGTTTCGCCACCATGGCCGTCGTGCTGGCGACCACCCCCGCCGCCGCAGAGACGCTCGTCTCGCCAGGCGTGCTTGTCGTCGATCCCGGCCAAGCGTCGCAACAGCGCGAGGCCGTAGTGCTGGCAGCCCGGCGATACGCCACTTTCTGGAACACCGGCGACCCGGCCTACGCCCGGGCGGCGCTGTCCGAGGACTTTGTGGACGAGACGCCGCCGCCCGGGCGGGTGCAAGGTCCGACCGGACCGCTCCTGGCCTCGGAAGGTTTTCGAAAGGCTGTTCCGGACCTCACCTGCGAGGTCGAACAGATGATCGTGGCGGGCGACCGGGCCGTGCTGCACCTGCGTTTGCGCGGTCATTTCACCGGCACATTCGAGGGTCGCCAGGGCCGGGGCGAGCCGGTGGCGTTCATCGCCACCGATATCTACCGCGTCGTTGACGGTCGCATCGCAGCCAACTGGCACATCGAGGACAACCTTACCCTGCTTCGGCAGCTTGGCACCGTTCCATCTCCATAAGCCTAAGCGCCACCTCGCCAGGACTGCAGACCATCGGGAAACGCATCATGACCGTCCCTCGTCGTAACATCGTCGCGAGCCTTACCCTGTGTTTCCTGGCGGGAGCATTCTCACTGCCCGGCTCCACTCGTTCGTTTGCGGAAGAGGATCCCCGCCTCGTCACGGCGATGACCCTCGACACACCATCGACCGGGGTTAGCATCGCCCCCGATGGGCGCCGTTTCCTCGTGCTCGCGCGGCTCGACGGCTCGGCTGGTCCGCAGATCGTGGAGTGGAAGGACGGCATCCTCGTCCCATATCCGGACGTGACGTGGAACGGCTGGGCGAAGGGCCAGGACCCGTCCAAGGCCTTCGTGCGCGTCAACGCCCAGCGTATCGGGCCCGACGGGGCCCTGTGGCTGGTCGATACCGGCGCCCCCGGCATCGGAAACCCCGTCCTGCCCGGCGGCCCGAAGCTCATCCGCATCGACCTCGCGACGAACCAAACCACACGCGTCTATCTGCTGGGCCCGGTGACGAAGGCGGACAGCTTCGTCGACGATGTCCGCTTCAACGGCGGCCATGCCTATCTCACCGATGCCGGCGCGCCCGGTCTGATCGTACTGGACCTTGCATTGGGCCAGGCACGACGCGTCCTAGACGGCGATCCATCGACCGTGAGCGACCGAGCGGTCTCGGCCGAAGGGCGTCCGATGCACGGCCCGGATGGTAAGCCGCTCCACATTCACGCCGACCAGATCGAGGTCTCCCCCGACGGGCGATGGGTCTACTACCAGCCGAGCTCGGGCCGGATGTCGCGCATCGATACCCGCTATCTCGATGATACGGACTTGGATGCGGCGAGCCTCGCCACCCATGTCGAGCGCTTCGCCGATACGCCTTCGACCGGCGGGACCGCCATCGATGCCGAGGGCAACATCTACGTCAGCGACACCGACCAACTCTCCGTGCTGAGGCTCACGCCCAACGGAACCCGCACAACAGTGGTGCGGGACCCTCGCCTCGTCTGGGTCGATGCGATGTGGATCGACGCTGACGGGCGTTTGTGGATGCCGGCGGCGCAACTGAATCGAATGGCCCCTTTCAACGGCGGCGCTGACCGGGTGGCGAAGCCATTGAGGGTATTCACCCTCGACATCGGTGCAAAGCCTGCCCCCAACGACCATCGCTGATCCGAGGCAGCGACCGGGGTTGGCCAGCGCTGTTATGAGGTGGGTGCCGAACCGCGCCCCAACGATCATCGCTCAGGAGCGAACATGTCGGACTCGACAAAGACCGGACGTTTCGACCTCGCGGCTATCGCGGCCGCGCTCCCCGAGACTGCGCAGACGCTTCTCGTCGACACTTATCTGACCGACCGCGAGGCGGCGAGCGCTCGGGTTTTCCGCGTCTATCGCCCCACGCCGCCGCATTACCACGCTACCTGCGACGAGTACCTCTACGTGCTGTCGGGGCGCGGCACATTCTGGATGGGTGATGCCGGAAGGGAGGCAGAGTTCGGGCCGGGAGAACTCCTATTTTTCGAACGTGGTACCGTTCACGCCCTGCCGACACTCATGGAGGAACCTGTGGTTTTCCTCTCGGTCGATACGCCGCGTCGCCCACCTTCCGATATCGTCTTCGTCGATCCCGCCGACGGGTCGCCCGAGACCTTCATGGCCCGCAATACTCCAACGCGATGAGCGTCATCTCTTACCCGCCGAGCGGCTTCAGGCGCGCAATCTGATAAACACTATGTAGTCTTAATCGAAAGCTCGTTGAAATCTGTGGTCATATGTTAAGTGGATTTTGAGCGGTCTTCGAGGTTATGTCCGCTTGATACATCCACCGTCTGGAAGCGGACTGATGGAAATCCACCCAATCATATCGTAAGAGAATCTGTGCATCCTCGGAAGCAGCCGTAGAAAATGTGTCTTATAAGACGGGAGGCTGGCCGACGAATTATATTGATCTTATACATAAAGTGATTTTGTAATAGTTTCACTAATGTCGATTTTAGGGGGCCGCCAATCCTGTCGGCGGCCCACCTGCGATCAGTCCTTCGCGCGATATGCATCCGGTATGACGAACACTTCATCAGCTCGGGCGTAGCCGCCATCCTTGACCTCTTCGATCAAGACCATGGTATGTGTTCGAACCGCTTCGCTGAAGTAATCGACGAACAAGTTGGTCACCTTATGGACGATCTCTTCCTTCTGTGTGCGGCTGAGCGCCGCCTCCGGGACCTTGATGTTAGCAAACGGCATCAGCCTTCTCCACGGTGGGTGAGTTGAACGGCGGCGTAGCAGGCGTGCTGGCCCAACAGCCTCAGCGCTGATTCTCGCGTGCCTTGCGGGCGGCATCGTTCAAGGTCGTCACAGCCTCGTCGAAGCGGTGCTCGGCTTCGGCGTTGCGCTGGAAGGCGACGCGCTGCACGAGGATCTCACGCGGGGTCCGCTGCTGCTGGAACAGAGCCATTACCTCATCGATGAAGTCGGCCAGCGGCAGGTAGCCTTCGCGGGTGGCCTGGCCGGGTGTTAGATCGGTCTGAACCGCCGGGGGTACCAGTTCGATCACTTCGATCCTGTCCTTCAGGACCTCTCTTAGCGATACAGTGTAGCTATGAATGGCTGCCTTCGTCGCCGAGTAGGTCGGTGTCGCCGTCAGGGGAACGAAGGCCAGTCCGGAGGACACGTTGATCAGTGCCGCACCGGGGCGGCCGAGCAGATGCTCGATCAGGGCGTCCGTCAGCCGGATAGGGCCGAGCAGGTTGGCGGTGATCGTCGCTTCTGCGTCTGAGAGGTCGCGCGCCTGATCCAGCGCCTCGAAGCGCATGATCCCGGCGTTGTTGATCACCACGTTCAGGGCCGGGTGCTCGGCCACGACCCGCTGCGCGAACCCGGCGATGTCTCCGGCATCCGCGATGTCGAGCGGCATCGCGTGCATGCCCGGGCGGCCGCTGGTGACCCGTTCCAGTGCCTCCACGCGGCGACCGACGACGATGACGGTGTTGCCTAGATCGTGAAAGCGATGTGCAAGAGCCTCCCCGATCCCGGAGCCGCCTCCGGTGATGAGGATGGTGTTGCCTGAGAAGTTCATGAAGGCGACCTTCGTTGTTGTCGCCGAAGAAATTATCGATCACGCTCTCCAGACTGAAGTAGGCACCGAAAAGATTGGTACTTACCGAAAGGAGAGCGTCGGATGCGTAGGGCTACCCCAGACCCCATGATCGAGGCACGACGGAGGGGGCCGATCCCGAAGGACGTCGATCCGACGATCGAGGTGCTGGTGAACGACATCATCGCCAAGGTGGCCGACAAGTGGACTATGCTGATCCTTGAGGCTCTAGACGAGCATGGCACCCTACGGTTCACGCAACTCGGCAAGGCGGTGGGTCGAATCAGCCAAAAGATGCTGACGCAGACGGTTCGGCAGATGGAGCGGGATGGTCTTGTGCGACGTACCGTGCATCCGGTGATCCCGCCGCACGTGGATTACACGCTGACGCCACTCGGCGAGAGCTTGGGGGCAGCGTTCTGTGGTGTGTGGATCTGGGCTGAGACCCACCACGCAGAGATCGAGCGCGCCCGTCGGGCGTTTGCAGCGGCGGGTGAAGCGTCCGATGTGTCCGCTTGCATCGAAATACGGTGATGGCCGAGAGCTGTTATAAGCTTTTGCAGACCCTGACCCTTCTCTGGAGGCGGACCTGCCGCATCCGACCCAATGCGGATGCCTATCAGCCCTCAAAGGGATCTCGGAACTCGGAAGCGGACATGGATTTGGCTCAGGACCGACCATGCGGTGCCTTAACGAAGACCAAAACGGCTCGACCTATATCCTAAGTCAAAGTCGCGTGGCGCCCCGCGGGCGGCGGCTGCATGAATTCGATGGTGGAACCGTCCGGACCGACGGCATAGACCACCCGCGTTCCGGCCCGTTCGCCTGTGGGGATCGGCTGCGGTATGCCCTGGGCCTTCCAGCCATGGCCCACAATGCGGGACAAGACCGCGTCGAGATCGTCGACGATCAGGGCAAGATGTGCAGAGCCCGGATCGAACGGCGCGGGCGCCGCCGCAGGTGGGCTCGTTCCCCGATACTCAAGCAGTTCGACAGCTTGCCCCCCGAGCGACACCACTGCCATGCGCACCCGCGCGCCGTGGGCACCCGTGACCTGCCCCAGGAACTCGCCGCCCATGTCGCCGGTCCGCAACAGACGTGCGCCCAACCCCTCCACCCAAAAGCGGAGCGCCTCGTCGAGGGAGGCGACGGCGAACCCCACGTGGTCGGCGCGGCGGACGTTGAGGCTTGAGGTATCGATCATTCCTATCATCCTATCGAGGGCACCGACTTGATCAGCCCGGGATCCTGTCCGGATGCGGACGAATGGCCGGAAGGCGAACCTCGTAGTCGCGCATCCCTGGCCCGGCGCCCCTGACGTCGAGGGCACCCTCGGCGCCGAGTGCCAGCACGCGGCCGAACAGGACAACGTCGCCGACGCCCTGGCCCGGTGGGTCGACCTCGAAGGACAGGTGATGCAACGCCCGCCCGATTAACCCGGCGACGATCTCCCATTCCGGCCTGCCCTGCGCGACGAGGGCGGCATCGAAGTGCGTCAACGGCGCCGACACCAGGCATCCGTCCCGCACGATGCGGAGCGGCGCATTCTCGGCCCGCAACCGTGCCCATGTCGCTGACGCCGCGTGGGCCTCGGCTTCTGAGTAGGGGCGTCGTCTCTCCCTCAGGCCGGAGGTGACGATGTCCTCGGGCCGCATCAGGCCGAGAGACCACGGCGATCGCACGCCGTCCCGGGTGACGAAGTCCAGACCGGTCGCATCGACGATGTCGAACGGACGCACGGCCATGCGGAAGGCGAACTCCAGGAAGCAGGCGTGCTCCCCGGCGTCGGTCAGACAGACCCAATAAACCGGATACACGTCGGCCGTGGTCGCTTCGGCCCAAGGCTCCTCGGGCTCGCGCCAGTCATCGTCGGGAGCGCACCGCAGGACGGTTCTGACCCACGCCTGGCGCGTGTCCGGGTCCGGCGGATCGATGGGGCCATGGCTCAGGGTAGCGGGAAGCGCGACCACGCGTTCCGTACACCCTTCCATACGAAGGGCGTCGCGGATCGCATCCGCCCTGGAGATGCCGTAAGCCACGTGAACGGTCTCGATCGCGCAGGTCATCCCAGGTCCTCCGTCATCATCGACCGGCATGCTCAAGGCTTCAGTTCGGGACAGAGGCGGTAGCCTTCGGCTGCACTGTTCGTCAGGTCGGTGAAGGCCGTTGGACCGTCGACGCGAACGGTCGAACGCTCGGTCGCCCGGGGGAGATCCGGTCCGCCGTATTGCCGGCAGGACTGCTCGATCTCGAACACGTTTCCTTGCCGGGACACGACGCGGGGCCGGCAGTCGTTCGACTTGGAACTGCCGATGCCTGCGCCGTCGTAAGTCCGCAGGGCGACGTTCGGGGGATCCTTGCAGTCCGTGCCGACCGTCACGTAGGCCCCGTGGCGGAGCGGCAAGGTGTCGGCCATCGCCGGCCCGGCGAGCAGGGCCAGGACGCATGCGGATACGGGTCGCGATCGCGTCGGGTTCACGGTCTTTCCCATGATCGGTGGTCGTCGGATGTCAGGCCGGAGCGCCGACCGTTCGCAGCCAGGCCTCGTACCTGCCCGGCCATTGCGCGCTCGGCGTGCCTGGCCGGCCCATCCCGAAGCCGTGGCCGCCGCTGACGAGCGTATGCGCCTCCACGCGGACACCGGCGCGTTCGCACGCCTGCACCATGATCCGGCTGTTCGCGATGTCGGAGATCGGATCGTCCGCCGCCTGAGTCAGGAAGACCGGCGGACAACGGGACCGGACATGGGTCTCGACCGACCATTCCGCGCTCTCGCTCGGCGTCGGGTGGCGACCGACCAGTTGGACGCGCGTCGAGGTGTGGTCGTAGGGCGGTTCCAAGGTGATGATCGGGTAGATCAGGGCCGCGGCGGACGGGCGTGCGGGCAGGTCGTCAGCTGCATCGATCGGGCGATACGATGCGAAGGCCGATCGCGTTGCGGCGAGACCCACCAGGTGGCCGCCGGCCGAGAAGCCCAGGATGCCGATCCGATCCGGATCGACGCCGTACGCCCCGGCCCGCGACCGGATCAGGCGCAGGGCGCGCTGCGCGTCCTGCAGCGGGGCCAATGGTCCGTCGGCCCAGCCCTCCCGGGGCAGGCGGTAGCTCAGAACGAACGCAGTGATGCCCCGCGCGGCGAGCCAGCGGGCGGCCGGACGCGCTTCCTTCTCCATCTCGATGCGCTTGTAGCCGCCACCGGCGGCGACCAGCATCGCCGTGCCGGTCGGCCGGGAAGGCACGAACACCTCCAGGCCGGGAACGGCGATGTTGCTGACCGCCCCCTTCCCGTCGACCTCGGGCGACCCGTCGGGTCCGCCCCCACCCGGAGGTTCGCCGGGCCACAGCCGAAGGGACGCGGTTCCGGCGGTGGCTCGGCCCGCCGCGAGCACGGCGGCGGTGCCGAGAACCAGCGAGCGTCGGTCGATGATCATGGCCGTGCCGTCCCGGAGGTTTGAGGAGGCTCGGTCGATACGGCACGCGGGCTACCGAACAGGTGGTGCAAATAGCCGAAGTAGACCGGTTGTTTCTGCCGAAGCTCCTCACGTGTGAAGGGCTCGCGCGCCAGCCGACCGTGCAGGTAAACGCTCGCGGTCATCGCGAAGAACTCGCCCGGGTTCTTCAGGACATAGGCGCCCGCCGAGTAGAACCCGCCCTCCCTGGCC
>NZ_VRUT01000069.1:0-24981 GCF_008039465.1 Methylobacterium sp. WL120
GCGCTCGCGCGCGTGTCCTCGCGATCGCTCACGGGGTCGAGCCCGTCACGCGCCGCCGCCCGAGGCCCGCTCGCGGCCGGCCTCTACGAGTTCCTGCGCTTCGGCGTGAAGCAGGGCTGGGCCTGCCTGTTCGGCGCGCTGATGCTCGGCCTGCTGATCGCGACCCACTTCGCCTACCCGGCGCACGCGCCGCTGGCGCGCTATGATTTCCTCTTCCTCGCCGCGGTGGCGATCCAGGCGGCCATGCTGGCGGGCGGGCTCGAGACGCGGGACGAGGCCGTCGTGATCCTCGCCTTCCACGTAGTCGGGACGGTGATGGAGATCCACAAGACCGCGATCGGCAGCTGGATCTACCCGGAGCCCTCGCTGTTCCGGATCGGCGGCGTGCCGCTCTTCACCGGCTTCATGTACGCCGCCGTCGGCAGCTATCTCGCTCGCGTCTGGCGCCTGTTCGACTTCCGCTTCACCCGGCATCCGAGCCTCGTCGCCCTGAGCCTGCTCTCGGTCGCGATCTACGCCAACTTCCTGCTCAACGACCGCTTCCCGGACGTCCGCATCGGGCTGATCGCCGCCGCCGCGCTCCTGTTCGGGCGCACCACCATCCGCTTCAAGGTCTGGCGCGTGCATCGCGCGATGCCGCTGCCCCTCGGGCTCGTGCTGGTGTCGCTGTTCATCTGGTTCGCGGAGAACATCGGCACCGCCACCGGCACGTGGCTCTACTCGGGGCAGAGGATTGCCTGGAGCATGGTGCCGCTGTCCAAGCTGGCCTCCTGGGCGCTGCTGATGATTTTGTCCTACACCCTCGTTGCCTGGGTGAACGGGATCGCCGGGCCGGACAGCGAGCCGATCGACGACGGCGCGATCGTCCCGTCGCGCGCATGCTGATCCGCCTGCGCTTCCTCGGGCTCGCCGCCTGCGCGATCCTGGCGGGCCTCGTTCTCAGGCTGGTGCCGTGGGGTCTGCCGCTGACGGCGCATCACGTCGGCGGCGGCCTGCTTTGGGGCGCGATGCTCTACGGTCTCGTCGCGGCCGGACGCCCACCGGGCTGGAGCCGCACGGCCGCCGTCGCCGTCGCGATCGTTGTCGCATGCGGCATCGAACTGCTGCGCCTCCACCGAGATCCGGCGCTCGACGCGTTCCGGGCGACGCTGGCCGGGCAGCTCCTCCTCGGGCGCCTCTTCTCGCCCTGGAACATGCTGACCTATGCCGCCGGCATCCTCGCCGCCGCCGTGGCGACGCGGCGCATGACCTGGACCGCGCATCGGGGCCGGCGCTCCGTTGCTCGGCAAGACGGCGAGACGAGACGTGTAAACGCGTCCGCTTGACAGAGCCCGGCCGCGGGCCGACCCATCGCAGCCGGTCCGGCACCGTCCCGGATCGTGGAGATCCTGGTTCGATGCGTCTGCGCCACCGTCTGTCCACCCTCGCGCTGCTCGCCCTGGCGCTCGGCTTCGAAGCGGGGCCGGCCTCGGCTGCCGAGCCGGTCTACCCGGCGGGCTCGCGCTTCGGCTTCGAGCCGCCCTCGGACATGTCGCCCTCGCGCCGCTTCGCCGGCTTCGAGCGCAAGGAAGGCGGGGCGACGCTCTCGGTGGTCGAGCTGCCGGCCACCGCCTTCGCCGACCTCGTGCAGACCTTCACCGACGCGAACCTGAAGAGTCAGGGCTTCTCCGTCGAGACGCGCGAGCCGGTGAAGATCGGCGAGGCCGAGGGCATGCTGTTCACCGGCTCGCAGCCGGGCGAGCCGGGCGGCAGCACGCCGACGATCCGCAAGTGGCTGCTTTTGGTGGGCGATGCGACCGTCACCGGCCTGATCATCGGCCAGGCGGTTCCCGACGCCGAGACCGAGAAGACCATGCGCAGCCTCGTCACCGGCGTGACGATCCGCCCGGCCCTGACGCTGGAGCAGCAGGTCGACGCCCTGCCCTTCCGCGTCGGCGACCCGGCGGGTTTCCGCCCCTTGCGCGTGCTGGCCGGCAACTCGGTGCTGATGACTCAAGGGCCGAAGGACCAGATGACCAACCTGGAGCAGCCGATCCTGGTGCTCGCCCAGGCGGTGCAGCAGCCGCCGACGGCCGAGCAGCGCGACGGCTTCGCCAAGGCGGCCCTGTATTCGAACCAGACCATGAAGGACTTCGTGATCGAGCGCTCGCAGAGCTACCGCTCGAACGGCGTCGACTGGCACGAGATCGTGGCGCGGGCGACCGACCTGCCGACCAATACGCCGGTCGTCGTCTCCCAGACGATCCGCTTCGCGCCGGACGGATACCTGCGCGCGCTCGGCGTGGTGCGCCAGGACCAGCGCGAGGGCACGCTCGCCAAATTTCGTGAGGTCGTGGACAGTGTTCAGGTGAAATAAAACCCGCGTCCTTGAGAATTCGTCCGTCCCCGGGGGAAACACTCCTCACGACCTCCGGTTGTCGTCGCGACGCGCCGTCCCCTGGACGGCCACCGCGACGGGATGTTGGATGACGGATCGAGACTTCGGCGCGGGAACGCAGGACGACCGCCAGTCCGCGATTTGGACGCTTGCGCTCGCCGCGACCCTCGTCGGCATCGCCGTCCTGCCCCGGCGGCGCGGCGGAGACCGGCTGGACGCGCGGTCCGAGACCGGTTCGGACGGGCCGCGTGCAGAGGCCCCGTCGCATGCCGGCGGCGAGGCCAAGGCGGTGGCGCGCACCGAGGCGGATCGCGGCCGCCAGGCGCGCAGCCCGTCCGAGATCCCGGGCAGCGGCTGGAAGGATGTGGGGCTGCGGGTGTTCCGCGACCTCAAGGAGAACCGCCTGGTCTCGGTCGCGGCCGGCGTCACCTTCTACGTGCTGCTGGCGATCTTCCCGGCGGTGGCGGCTTTGGTGTCCTGCTACGGCCTGTTCGCCGACGTCGCCACGATCAACGACCACCTCGCCAGCCTCCAGGGGGTGATGCCCTCGGGCGCCATCGACATCGTCGGCGAGCAGGTGAAGCGGATCGCGGCCAAGGGCGACACCACCCTCGGGATCACCTTCTTCACCGGCATCCTGCTCTCGGTCTGGAGCGCCAACGGCGGCATGAAGGCGATCTTCGACGCGCTCAACATCGTCTACGAAGAGCGCGAGACGCGGAACTTCGTCTGGCTCAACCTGCGCTCGCTCGCCTTCACCGGAGGCGCGCTGCTGTTCATCATCCTCGCCCTCGGCGCGATCGTGGTGCTGCCGGTGGTGTTCAACACCGTCGGGCTCTCGGGCGACGCGTGGTACCTCGCCCTCCTACGCTGGCCGGCGCTGTTCGTCGCCGTGCTCGGGGGCCTCGCCCTGCTCTACCGCTACGGGCCATGTCGGGATGCGCCGCGCTGGCGCTGGGTGACCTGGGGCAGCGCGCTCGCCGCATTCGCGTGGCTCGCCGGCTCGCTCGGCTTCTCGTGGTACGTGGCGAACTTCGGCAAGTACAACGACACCTACGGTTCGCTCGGCGCCGTGATCGGTTTCATGACCTGGATCTGGATCTCGACCGTGATCGTCCTGCTCGGCGCGGAGGTGAACGCCGAGATGGAGCACCAGACCGCGCACGACACCACGGTCGGCGCACCGCAGCCGCTCGGCACGCGGCGGGCGAAGATGGCGGATACGGTCGGGGTTGCGACCTGAGGATTGTTTAATTCGCCGCGATTCAGGGATAGATACGTTCCATGGATCGCGACACCGCCATCGGTATCCTTCGGGCGAACGAGAACGCCCTACAGCGCCTCGGCGTCCGCCATGCCGCCCTGTTCGGCTCCATCGCCCGAGGTGAAGGTCATGCGGACAGCGATCTCGACGTGCTGATCGAGATCGAAGCTGAGGCGGTGCGCGACGCCTTCAACGATGTCGGAATTTGCCGGGCAATCGGGAGCTTGTTTTCAGTCCCCGTCGATGTCGCCACTCGCGAAACGTTGAAGCCTCACATCCTCTCGCGAGCCGAACGCGATGCCATCCGTGCTTTCTGAGCGCGAATCCGACGCCTGCGTCGACATCCTCGACGACGCTCAGGCCGCCCGCAACTTCATCGACGGCATGTCCTTCGAAGCCTTCGCCACCGACCTGCGGACGAGCTACGCAGTGATCCGTTGCATCGAGATCGTCTCCGAGGCGAGCCGGCGGCGAGGCGCCGCATTCAAGGCCCGGCATCCGCACATTCCCTGGCAGGACATCGCAGATACGGGCAACTTTTACCGCCACGCCTATCACCGCGTCGCGCTGGACATCGTGTGGAAGACCGTCCACCAGCCGCTGACGGAGATTGCCGTGGTCTGCCGCACCGAACTCGAGGCCGATCGGTCTTCGCCGGCCTAATCCATCTCCCTCCCATTCTTCGAGACACCCGCGCGCCATGACCGCCGACAGTCCAACATCATCACCTGTCGGCCCCGGCGATCAGGTGATCCTGGTGGACGGGTCGTCGTTCATCTTCCGGGCCTACTTCCAGGCGATCAACCAGCCGGAAAAGTTCAACTTCCGGCCGTCCGACGGGCTGCCGACCGGCGCCGTGCGGCTGTTCTGCACCAAGATCGCGCAGTTCGTGCAGGAGGGCGCCGCCGGCATCTGCCCGACGCATCTCGGCATCGTCTTCGACAAGTCGGAGGGCTCGTTCCGCAAGGAGCTCTTCCCCGACTACAAGGGCCACCGCCCCGATGCGCCGGACGACCTGAAGCGGCAGATGCCGCTGATGCGCGACGCGGTGCGCGCCTTCGGCCTGCACGCGATCGAGATGGAGCGCTACGAGGCCGACGACCTGATCGCCACCTACGCCCGGCAGGCCGAGGCGCGGGGCGCGGGCGTCATCATCGTCTCGTCCGACAAGGACCTGATGCAGCTCGTCGGGCCGCTGGTGCGGTTCTACGACTTCGAATCCGGCTCGAAGGGCAAGCCCGGCCACCGCCCGGAGCGCAACCTCGACGAGGCGGCGATCGTCGCCAAGTGGGAAGGCCTGCAGCCGAACCAGATCGGCGACGCGCTGGCGCTGATCGGCGACACCTCCGACAACGTGCCGGGCGTCCCCGGCATCGGCCTGAAGACCGCAGCCGCCCTGATCAAGGAATACGGCAGCCTGGAGCAGCTGCTGGAGCGGGCGGGCGAGATCAAGCAGCCCAAGCGCCGGGAGACGCTGCTGGCCGGCATCGAGCAGGCACGGCTCTCGCGCCGGCTCGTGGCGCTGGTCGAGGACGTGGACGTGCCGGTGGCGCTCGACGACCTGCGCCTGCCCAAGCCCGACCCGGAACGGCTCGTCGGCTTCCTGAAGGCGATGGAGTTCAACACGCTGACCCGGCGCATCGCCGCGATGCTGCACGTCGACCCGGAGGCGGTGAAGCCCGACCCGCGCCTGCTCCCAGGCCATGTCCAGGCCGACGACGCACCCTTCGCCGACGCCGCGACGGGCGCAGAGGGTGGCGCCGAGGTCGATCCCTTCGCGGAATTCGGCCTGCCGGATGCGGCGCCGAAGGCCCGCGGCCCGTCCGATCCGTCGCCCTCGACCCTCGTCGCGGCGCGCGCGGCGGAGGCGAGCAAGCCGTTCGACACCAGCGCCTACGAGACGATCCTCACGCTCGAACACCTCGATGCCTGGATCGCGGAAGCGCACGAGGCCGGGGTGATCGCGGTCGACACCGAGACCGACTCGCTCGATGCGCACCACGCCAACCTCGTCGGCGTCTCGCTCTGCGTCGCGCCGGGGCGGGCCGCCTACATCCCGCTCGCCCATGTCCGCGCCGTCGAAGCCGCGCCGAACGCCGACGACCTGTTCGGCGGCGGGGCGAAGGCCTCCGACCTCGTCGAGCCGCTGCCGGCGCAGATCGACCGCGGGGCCGCGCTCGACCGGCTGAAGCCGCTGCTCGAGGCCGCGAGCGTCCTCAAGGTGGCGCAGAACCTGAAATACGATTGGCTCGTGTTCCAGCGCTACGGCATCACCGTGGCCCCGTGCGACGACACCATGCTGATCTCCTACGTGCTGGATGCCGGCAAGGGCGGGCACGGCATGGACGAGCTCGCCAAGCGCCATCTCGGCCACCAGCCGATCACCTTCTCGGACGTGGCGGGCACCGGCAAGGCCAAGGTCACCTTCGACCGTGTGCCGCTCGACCGCGCCACCGCCTACGCGGCCGAGGACGCCGACGTGACGCTGCGCCTGTGGCGGATGATGAAGCCGCGCCTCGTCGCCGAGCGGCGGCTCTCCGTCTACGAGACCCTGGAGCGGCCGCTGATCGCGGTGATCGCCCGGATGGAGCAGCACGGCATCCGCGTCGACCGCAACATGCTCTCGCGGCTGTCGGGCGACTTCTCGCAGATCCTGGCGCGGCTGGAGGAGGAGATCCAGGAGGATGCCGGCGAGCGCTTCCAGGTCTCGTCGCCGAAGCAGATCGGCGACATCCTGTTCGGCAAGATGGGCCTGCCCGGCGCCAAGAAGACGCCGTCCGGCCAGTGGGCGACGCCGGCGACGCTGCTGGAGGAGTTGGCCCAAGCGGGGCACGACCTTCCGAAAAAGATCCTCAACTTCCGTCAGCTCGCCAAGCTGAAGTCGACCTACACCGACTCGCTGCAGGAGCACGCCGACCGCGACACCAACCGGGTGCACACCTCGTTCTCGCTGGCCGCCACCACCACCGGCCGGCTGTCCTCGTCGGACCCGAACCTGCAGAACATCCCGATCCGCACCGAGGAGGGCCGCCGCATCCGCCGCGCCTTCGTCGCCGACCCGGGCAACCGCCTGATCTCGGCCGACTACAGCCAGATCGAGCTGCGCCTGCTCGCCCACATGGCCGACATCCCGCAGCTGCGCCAAGCCTTCGCCGACGGCATCGACATCCACGCGGCGACCGCCAGCGCGATGTTCGGCGTGCCGCTCTCGGACATGACGCCGGACCTGCGGCGCCGGGCCAAGACCATCAACTTCGGCATCATCTACGGAATCTCTGCCTTCGGGCTGGCCGACCGCCTCGGCATCGGGCGCGAGGAGGCGAGCCTGTTCATCAAGCAGTATTTCGAGCGCTTCCCCGGCATCCGCGACTACATCGACACCACGAAGAAGATCTGCCGCGACAAGGGCTACGTGACGACGCTGTTCGGCCGCGTCTGCCACTACCCGCAGATCCGCTCCAACAACCCGTCCGAGCGCGCCAGCGTCGAGCGCCAGGCGATCAACGCCCCGATCCAGGGCACCGCCGCCGACATCATCCGCCGGGCGATGACCCGGATGGAGGCGGCGCTCGTCGCCGAACGCCTGAACGTGCGTATGCTGCTGCAGGTGCACGACGAACTGGTGTTCGAGACCAACGAAGCCGAGGTGGACCGCGCGATCCCGGTGATCAAGCGCATCATGGAAGAGGCGCCCGCGCCTGCGTTGACGCTGCACGTGCCACTGGTGGTAGAGGCGCGGGCGGCTGGGAACTGGGAGGAGGCGCATTGACCGGGCGCCCCCGCAAATTTGTACTTTATCCATCGAATATTTTATCTTCTCCGACAAGAAAAACGCGGCCATTTTTTGGAACGGGAAAACCATACCCGGAGTTGGGTGTTTGCCAATAAATACTACCTTTAGCGTGATGATTACTCATATATATATCGATTCCAATTTTCTGCTGCGCTAGATAAATAGCTTGCATTGAATCTAACCCTGCAGCAAAACTAGACCTTCGAGCAGAGGGCCAGTCGATTTCGTACCGACAAATCCAATCAGCCTCTTCTTTTGTAGGTGCAAATAAACGGACCTCGACTTGAATTTTGTCCGAATTCTGAATAAGCGTAATCAGTCTGGTTGCTATCAACATCATAGCCTCACTAGTTTAGGGGCGGAATTGTTTTTCCTTGCTCGCAAGCCACTAGCCTCACCATCGCCTGTGCGTAACAACCTCTTAGCCCTACCATTCTACATTGAAAAACATCTCGTTTATATTGCTCATCGCAGTACTCCTCAGAGTTTTTTGCCAGCGCAGTATATCGACTATCAAAGATCGGCTTCTGATCGACCGTGATAGATCGACTGTCATCACGTCCAACCCACCTTCCACCATTTGAGTCCCCCGCTGGAGTTCGGGGCTGATTAGGATCATATTCTTTTATTTGAATATGATCTCTTAATAGCAAAACTTTAAATTGTAATAACCTGATCTTTAAACGAGTATTTTCGATATATTGATCTAAAGATCGATTTTTGGTCACATCGATACTCCTTGGCCACCTCTCACCATCGCATATGACAGTTCATTTTGCAAGTAAATTTTCCTACTAACGGGATTGTTGGCCTGATTCGAAACCCTGTTGAATTCCGGACCCGTCGCAGGAGACGGTTTCAAAAGGAAGCTTCCTGCGCAGTTGAAGCCTGCTAAACCCGCGCCATGCCCCACACCGTCGCCGCCCTGTATCAGTTCGTCGCCCTCCCGGATGCCGCCACCTTGGCCCCGGCCCTGGAACGCGTCTGCCGGCGCCTCGGCCTCACCGGAACGCTGCTGCTGGCTCGCGAAGGCACCAACGGCACCGTCGCGGGGTCGGCCGAGGCGATCGACGCGTTCCTCGCTGCGTTGAACGGGCCCGACCTGTTCGACGGCCGCCTCGACCGGCTCGAATGCAAGCTCTCGACGGCGGAGGCGCCGCCCTTCGCGCGGATGAAGGTGAAGCTCAAGCCCGAGATCGTGACCTTCGACGGCGGCGCCACCGATCCGTCCGAGGGGGCCGGGACCTATGTCGCGCCGGAGGCGTGGAACGCCTTGCTCGACCGGCCGGGGGTGGTGGCGATCGACACCCGCAACCGGTTCGAGGTGGCGCTCGGCACGTTCGCGGGCGCGGTCGATCCCGGGCTGACGCGCTTCGGCGACTTTCGCGATTTCGCGGAGACCCTCGATCCGGCGGCCGAACTCGCCCTGTTCTGCACCGGCGGCATCCGCTGCGAGAAAGCGGGCGCCTACCTCGCGGCGCGCGGGTTCGCCCGCGTCCACCTGCTCCAGGGCGGCATCCTGAAGTATCTCGAAACCGTGCCGGAGGCCGAGAGCCGCTGGACCGGCGACTGCTTCGTCTTCGACGGCCGCATCGCGCTGGGGCCGGCGCTGGCGGAACGGCCCGACCATCCGCCGGAGGCGCTGCGATGACCGATTCGGCGACGAACGTGTCCGCGCGCATCGACCATCTCGAGATGCGCCTGACCGAGCAGGACGCGACGATCGACGACCTCAACCGCACCGTCACCGAGCAGTGGCGGCTGATCGACCGGCTGCGGCGGCAGGTGGACACCTTGACCGAGCGCGTCGAGGAAGCCGGCGCCCGCGCGGCGACGGGGGGCGCGGAGCCCCCGCCGCCGCATTACTGAGCCGGATCGAGCGGCCTCGACCCTCCCCCGCAGAAGGGGGATGGACGAGGCGTCGGCGCCGCCTGCTCCTTAGAAATTCGCCTGGGTGACGAACTTCGTCGCGAGGTAGCCGTCCAGCGCTTCCGTGCCGCCCTCGCTGCCGTAGCCGGATTCCTTCACCCCGCCGAAGGGCGTCTCCGGGAGCGCGATGCCGTGGTGGTTGATCGAGACCATGCCGCTCTCCACCCGGTTCGACACCCGCGTCGCCCGCTCCGACGAGCGGGTGTAGGCGTAGGCCGCGAGGCCGTAGGGCAGGCGGTTCGCCTCAACGTAGGCGTCCTCGTCGTCGCTGAAGCGCTGGATCGCGGCCACCGGGCCGAACGGCTCCTCGTTCATGATCCGCGCGGTGAGCGGCAGGTCGGTGAGCACCGTCGGCTCGAAGAAGTTGCCCCGGTTGCCGATGCGCTTGCCGCCGGTGCGAAGCGTCGCGCCCTGGGCGCTGGCGTCGGCCACGAGCGACTCCATCGCCTCAAGACGGCGCCCGTGGATCAGCGGCCCCATCTTCGTGTCGGGGTCGAGCCCGTCGCCGACCTTGAGGTTGGCGGCGAGGTCCGTGAAGCCCGCGACGAAGCGGTCGAACACCGAGTCGTGGACGAGGAACCGGGTCGGCGCGACGCAGACCTGGCCGGCGTTGCGGAACTTGTTGGCGCCGAGTACCGCCACCGCCTTCTCGACGTCGGCGTCGCCGAATACGATCGCCGGCGCATGGCCGCCGAGCTCCATCGTCGCCCGCTTCATGTGCTGGCCGGCCAAGGCCGCGAGCTGCTTGCCGACGACGGTCGAGCCGGTGAACGAGATCTTCCGGATCACCGGATGCGGGATCAGGTACGACGAGATCGTCGCCGGGTCGCCGTAGACCAGCGCGAGGCAATCGCCCGGAACGCCGGCATCGAGGTAGGCGCGCACCAGCTCGGCGCAGCTCGCCGGCGTGTCCTCGGGGCCCTTCAGGATCACCGGGTTGCCGGTGCAGAGCGCGGCGGCGATCTTGCGCACCGCCTGGTTGATCGGGAAGTTCCAGGGCGTGAAGCACGCCACCGGCCCGACCGGCTCACGCACCACGAACTGCAGCACGCCGTCGCCGCGAGGCGGAATCACCCGGCCGTAGGCGCGCTTGCCTTCTTCCGCGAACCAGTCCGTGACGTCGGCCGCGGCCATCGTCTCGACGCGGGCCTCGGCGAGCGGCTTGCCCTGCTCGATCGTCATGATGCGGGCGATGTCGTCGGCGCGCTCGCGCAGCAGGTCCGCCGCCTTGCGCAGCACCTTGGCGCGATCGAAGGCCGAGACTCGGCGCCACTGCGCGAAGCCGCGGGCGGCGGCCTCGAGCGCCCGGTCGAGGTCGTCCTGGGTGGCGACCGCGCACTGCCCGATGGTCTCGCCGGTGGCGGGGTTGAGCACCGGCAGCGTCTCGCCGCCCGAGCCGGCGCCCCAGGCGCCGGCGATGTGAAGCTTCACGTCCGGATACATGTCGGCTTGCATTCCCTGCCCGGCCAGCCGCGAGGGCCGGCGACGGGGGCAATGTCGGCCTCGGCGCCCCGGGGGGCAAGGCGGAGCGGGGAACGAACGCGATCGGATGTCCGCGTCAGGCGGTGATGCTGCGCTTGACCGGCTCGGGACCCTTCACCGTCACCGCCCCCCCCCGGCGCGCGCGCAGCGTGCCGCCCTTCGGCACCACCTGCCAGCCTTCCTTGGCGCCGTCGATCGGCTCGGAAACCACCACCAGCCCGGTCTCGGTCTGGCGGTAGTACAGGCTCGGCGGCCGCGCATCGCAGGCCCAGCGATAGGCGAAGATCTCCTCGCCGTCGGTGAGGAGCGCAGTGAAGCGCAGCGGCTCGGTGATGCCGGCGCCCCGCATCAGGTCGCGCACGGTCGCCAGCGTCTTGGCCATGGCGCCGACCGGGTCCTCGGCAAGGCCGTTAGCAAGGGCCAGCAGGAACAGGGCCTCGGAATCGGTGCTGCCGCGACGCCCGTCGTAGAGGGCGTCCGGGATCAGCGCCTCGAGGCGGCGCTTGATCCGCAGGTATCCGCCGATCTGCCCGTTGTGCATGAACAGGTGGCGACCGTTGACGAAGGGGTGGCAGTTTGTCCGCGCGGTCGCCGTGCCGGTCGAGGCGCGCACGTGGGCGAAGAAGGTCCGCGCGCGGACCTGCCCGCACAGGTTGACGAGGTTCTCGTCCGACCAGGCCGGCAAGATGTCGCGATAGACGCCCGGCTCCGGTCGCTCGCCGTACCAGCCGAGGCCGAAGCCGTCGCCGTTGGTCTCGGTCTTCCCCTGCTCGGCGTGCAGCGACTGGTGCACGAGCGAGTGGGTGGGCGCGCAGACGAGATCCGAGAGAAAAACCGGCTCGCCGCTATAGGCCAGGAAGCGGCACATGCTTGGGACCAACCTCTCGCTGATCGCACGGCCGCGAAACGCACCGGATCTGCCTGTCGGGCAAACCCGGTCCCGCGCCGTCGCCGAACCGTAACATTTAGATGTCGATGGTGAACAGTTCGCTAACGCACCGCACCATACACAGAGTTTGTGCGCTCCCGAACGGATCATCGCCAAACCGGTCGCAAGGCAGGCATGCGCATGAGACGAAATCCGACTCTTGTTACCCGGCTTCGGACGGCGCAGCATGCTTGGATCGGGAATCAGTGGCTCGCCACGAGGCCGCACCACCCGTCAGGCATCACCGCATCCTCACATCTCGCGAAGGAGGTCCCATGGACCGCGCCCCCTCCCCCTGTCCCGTCGCCCTGGTCGTCGAGGACGATGCCGCGGTCCGCAACCTCGCCGCCGCCGTGCTGGAGGAGACGGACCTCGGGGTGATCGCCTGCGACAGCGCGGAGGCCGCGATCTCGATTCTGGAGCGCGACGACGTCACCGTTGCGCTGCTCTTCGCCGACATCCGTCTGCCCGGCGCGATGGACGGGCTCGCGCTCGCTAGCACCGTCGAGCGCCGCTGGCCGGACGTGCGGGTGGTGGTGACCTCAGGCTACGATGCCGGCGGCGACGCGCGGATGCCGGCGCAAGCGGTGTTCATGCAGAAGCCGTGGCGCGCCCTCGACGTGCTGGTCCAGGCCGAGCATGCGACGGAAGCCGCCCGCGCCGCCTGAGCGTTCGCTCGATCGACCCGGACGGCGCCGAACGCGTCGTCCGCGATCTCACGGGATCGAAAATGCTTCGGCGCACGAAAAAGCCCGGCCCGCATGCGCGGCCGGGCTTTTTCGAGGGTCGCGATCGACGGTCGCGATCGACGGGCCTCGCGGCCCGGATCGACTTACTCGGCGGCGGGGGCCGCCGGAGCGCCACCGGCCGGAGCCGACGGGGTCATCGACGGGAAGCCGGGACGACGGGGGCCGCCGGCGCCGAAACGGGGCTTCGGCTTCGGGGCGGCGATCAGGCCCTCGCGGATCGCGGTCTTGCGGGCCTGCTTGCGGGCGCGACGGACGGCCTCGGCCTTCTCGCGCGCCTTGCGCACCGAAGGCTTCTCATAGGCCTTGCGCTGCTTCATCTCGCGGAAGATGCCTTCGCGCTGCATCTTCTTCTTGAGGACGCGGAGCGCCTGATCGACGTTGTTGTCGCGAACGAGTACCTGCAACGGAGTGGATCCTCTAGAACCAGTTTGAACGTGGCATTCGGTCGGTGTCGGCGGCGAGACGCCCGCGACGGAGCGGGAAACCGACAGCGCCCCGGACCCGGGGATCGCCCGGGCGGGACGCGGTTCGGACCGTCTCGATTCGGCACCAGATCTGCACCTTGGGCAGGCTCTTACACCAAGCGGCGACGAGTTCCAACCGGATAGGCGACGCGAACGCGATCCGCGCGAACTGTGACCGGGCAGCCTCAGTCGCGGCTCTGGTAGGGTGTTCGCGCCGACACCACACAAGGATTGCCGGACGGCGGCGGCCACACGGCGATCGTCCTATGGCAGGGGTGACCGATGAACGACGACGCGCAGCAATTCGCCAGCGACAACTATTCCGGCATCTGCCCGGAGGCCTGGGGGGCGATGGGGGAGGCCAACGCCGGGCATGCGCCGGCTTACGGCGAGGACGCCTGGACCGCACGCGCCGCGGACGCCTTCCGCACCTTGTTCGAGACCCGGTGCGAGGTGTTCTTCGCCTTCAACGGCACCGCCGCCAACGCGCTGGCCCTGGCCTCGCTCTGCCGCTCCTACCACAGCGTGATCTGCGCCGACGCCGCCCACGTGGAGACCGACGAGTGCGGCGCGCCGGAATTCTTCTCCAACGGCTCGAAGCTGCTCACGGTCCGCACCGAGAGCGGCAAGCTGACCCCGGACGCGATCCGGGCGCTCGCCACCAACCGCAAGGACATCCACTTCCCGAAGGTCCGGGTGGTGACGGTGACCCAGCCGACCGAGACGGGGCAGGTCTACACCCTGGCCGAATTGCAGGCGATCTCGGCCACCTGCCGCGACCTCGGCCTGTCGCTGCACATGGACGGGGCGCGCTTCGCCAACGCCTGCGCGCATCTCGGATGCAGCCCGGCGGACATGACGTGGCGCGCGGGCGTCGACGTGCTCTGCTTCGGGGGCACCAAGAACGGCATGCATGCCGGCGAGGCGGTGGTGTTCTTCGAGCCCGCGCTGGCGGAGGATTTCGGCTACCGCTGCAAGCAGGCGGGGCAGCTCGCCTCCAAGATGCGCTTCCTGTCGGCGCCCTGGGTCGGGATGCTGGAAAGCGGGGCCTGGCTCCGCAACGCCGCGCACGGCAACGCCTGCGCCCAGGACTTCGCCGCGGCGGTGGCGGACATGCCCGGGATCGCGCCGATGTTTCCGGTCGAGGCCAACGCCGTCTTCCTGGCGATGCCGGCGGAGATGATGGAGCGCCTGCGCGCCAAGGGCTGGCGCTTCTACACCTTCATCGGCGGCGGAGCCCGGTTCATGTTCGCCTGGGACGCGAAGCGCGAGCGCGTCGCGGAACTGGTCGCGGACCTGCGCGCGGTGGCCGCGGCGTCGGCCTGAGCGGCCGACGGGTTGCCGCGCGACGCGCGGCTGTCTAACAGGGCGCATGGTTCCGACAGACGCCCGCCCGTCCTCGACGACGCCGCCGTAGCGCGCCCCGCCGCCACGCCGTCCGCCTCCGCGGGACGGCGCACGCGGTCCGTCGAACCGTCACCCTTCGAGATCGCTCCTCTTTTTGGGCTCGCACGCCGCCTCCAGCTTGGCGCGGGCCGGACATATTGCATGACCTTCCAGACCTTGCGGGCCGAATGGGCCCCGCACGTGCCGCGCGAATTGCTCGCCGGCACCGTCGTCGCGCTCGCCCTCATCCCCGAGGCGATCGCGTTCTCGTTGATCGCCGGCGTCGACCCCCAGGTCGGGCTCTACGCCTCGTTCTGCATCGCGGTCACCACCGCCATCGTCGGCGGGCGCCCGGCGATGATCTCGGCGGCCACCGGCGCCACCGCCCTGGTGATGGCCGGCCTCGTCCGCGAGCACGGCCTGCAATACCTGCTCGCCGCCTCGATCCTCGCCGGCTTGATCCAGATCGGCGCCGGCCTGCTGCGCCTCGGCGACCTGATGCGCTTCGTCTCGCGCTCGGTGATCACCGGGTTCGTCAACGCGCTGGCGATCCTGATCTTCCTCGCGCAGATGCCCGAGCTGATCGGGCGCGGGCCGACCGTCTACGCGATGGTGGCGATCGGGTTGACGATCATCTACGGCCTGCCGCGGCTCACCAAGGCGGTGCCCTCCCCCCTCGTCTGCATCGTCCTGCTGACCATCGCCGCGATCGCGCTGGCGCTCCCGGTGCGGACGGTGGGCGACATGGGCGCGCTCCCCGCAAGCCTGCCGTCCTTCCTGCTGCCGCAGGTGCCGCTGAGCCTCGAGACGCTTCGGATCATCGTGCCCTACGCCGCCACGGTGGCGATGGTCGGCCTGCTCGAATCCCTGATGACCGCGGCGATCGTCGACGAGATGACCGACACCGGCAGCGACAAGAGCCGGGAATGCCTCGGCCAGGGCGCGGCCAACATCGTCTCCGGCTTCTTCGGCGGCATGGCCGGCTGCGCGATGATCGGCCAGACGGTGATCAACGTCACCTCGGGCGCCCGCGGCCGGCTCTCGTGCCTGTGGGCCGGCTGCTTCCTGCTGTTCCTGATCCTCGTCCTCGGCGCCTACGTCCGGCAGATCCCGATGGCGGCGCTGGTCGCGGTGATGATCTTCGTCTCGCTCCAGACTTTCTCCTGGCGCTCGATCCGCGACCTCACCCGCCATCCCGGCTCGTCGAGCGTGGTGATGCTCGCGACCGTCGCGGTGGTGGTGGCGACCCACGACCTCGCCCGCGGCGTGCTCGTCGGGGTGCTGCTGTCGGGGGTGTTCTTCGCGCGCAAGGTCGCCCGGGTGTTCGACGTCGCGAGCCGGCGCGAGGGCGCGGTCCGCACCTACGTCGTCACCGGTCAGCTGTTCTTCGCGACCGCCGAGGCCTTCCACGGCGCGTTCGACTTCCGCGACGACGCCGAGCGGATCGTGCTCGACCTCACGGCCGCGCATTTCTGGGACATCACCGCGATCAACGCCCTCGACCGGGTGGTGCTGAAGTTCCGCCACCACGGCCGCGCGGTCGAGATCGTCGGCCTCAACCGCGCGAGCGCGACCCTGGTCGAACGCCTCGGCACCCACGACAAGCCTGGCGCGGTGGCGACGCCGGGGCATTGAGGCGGCGGCGAACCCTCAAGCGAGCCAGTCGGGCATCCGGTCGAGGCCGATCAGTTCGTTGTAGGTCTGGCGCGGGCGCACGATCGCGGCCTGCGCGCCGCTGACCAGCACCTCGGCCACGAGGCGGCGGGTGTTGTAGGTGCCGGCCTGGACCGCGCCGTAGGCGCCCGCGGTCATCACCGCGATCAGCGCGCCGGGCGCGACCTGCGGCATCTCGCGCTGCAGGGCGAGGTAGTCGCCGGTCTCGCAGACCGGGCCGACTACGTCCGCGGTCACGCGCGGCGCGTCGGCGGCCGGCGCCTCGACCGGCCGGAGCGCGTGGTAGGCCTCGTACAGCGTCGGCCGGATCAGGTCGTTCATCGCGGCGTCGACGATGACGAAGGTGCGGCCCTCGCTCTCCTTCACGTACAGCACACGGGTGACGAGGATGCCGGCGTTGCCCGCGATCATCCGGCCGATCTCGAAGACCGGGCGCAAACCGAGGGGCGCGAAATGCGGCCGGATCGTCGCGGCCAGGGCCGCCGGGTCCGGCGGGGGGGCGTTGTCGTCGCGATAGGGGATGCCGAGGCCGCCGCCGAAATCGATGTGGCGGATCGGATGGCCCTCGGCGATCAGCCGTCCGGCGAGGCCGGCGAGCAGGCGGGCGGCGTTCTCGAACGGCGCCAAGTCGGTGATCTGGCTGCCGATATGCATGTCGACGCCGTGGATCGCGAGGCCCGGCAGCGTCGCGGCCAGGGCGTAGACGGCGGGCGCGCGCGTGATCGGAATGCCGAACTTGTTCTCGTACTTGCCCGTCGAGATCTTGGCGTGGCCGCCGGCGTCGATGTCCGGGTTGACGCGGATCGAGACGGGGGCGTCGATTCCGAGGCTGGTCGCCACCGCGGACAGCGCGAGCAGCTCCGGCTCGCTCTCGACGTTGAAGCAGAAGATGCCGGCCTTCAGCGCCGCCGCCATCTCGTCCTGCGTCTTGCCGACGCCCGAAAACACGATCTTGCGGGCCTCGACCCCGGCGCGGAGCGCGCGGAGCAGCTCGCCCTCGGAGACGATGTCCATGCCGGCGCCCTGGCGGGCGAGCGTCGCCAGCACGGCCTGGTTGGAGTTCGCCTTCATCGCGAAGCACACCAGCGCGTCGTCGCCGGCGAAGGCATCGGCGAACACGCGGTAGTGCCGTTCCAGGGTGGCGGTGCTGTAGCAGTAGAACGGCGTGCCGACGCGCTCGGCCAAGGCCGTCAGGTCGACGTCCTCGGCGTGCAGGCGTCCGTCGCGATCCTGGAAATGGTGCATCGTTCGGCCGTGTCCGGGAAGCGTCGAGATCCGCCGTTCGGCTCGAGATCCCGTCCGCGGGGGAACCTCGCCCCGAGGCGAGAGAGCAAGGTTTGGTGACGGTGCGTGCGGTCCGCCACGCGGGCGGCGGCCTAGAGCAGCGGATCGAGGATGAAGGGATCCTTCGGGATGCGGTAGCCGCGCTTGGCGCCGCGGCTCGTCTCCACCGGCGCCTCGGTGCCGGAAGCGGGGGCGAGCGCGGATGGCGGCAGCTCGTCGCCGGCGCGGACCGCGAGCGGATCGGGCTCCGGCGCGCCGCCGCCGAGGCCGGTGCTGACGGGAAGCGTCCGAGGTCCGGCCGTCGTCGTGGGCGTGCCCTGGGCCGTGTTCCGTGCCGGCACCGTGGCCGAGGCGCCCGACGGCTCCAGGGCGCCGCGGCGGCCGCAGCCCGCCAGCGCGAGCGCGACGAGGGCTGCGGCTAGGATCGACGTCAGGACGCGGGAGGGCGGCATCGCGGAGGGTCCGGCGGGCACTTCTGGGTGTGGTCCTCCCGAGGGAGGATCACACCTTAGCCGTTGCCGCACCCCGAGGCGAGCGCCCCCGCGCCACAGCGCGAATCCGAAGCGCGCCGGTCGACTTGCGCGGGCTCAGCCCTTCTTGCCGCCCGTGGTCGCCTGGTAGGCGTCGATGGCGCGGCGGCAGTTCTCCGACAGCGACTTCCAGTTCTTCTCGAAGCAGGCGTCGAGCTTCGGATCCTCGGGGGCGAGGTTGCCGCAATAGTTCAGGTAATCGCCGGTGCAGTACTTCTTCAGGGTCTCGTTGCCGCGCTTGGTCTCGGGCGCGGCGGAGGCCGGCGCGGAGAACGACACGGCCAAGCCGAGCGCGAGGGCGAGGGGCATGAGCTTCAAGGCCATGGGGCGTCGTTCCATCTGTCGGGTCGAAATGCGGGATGGCGGTGCGATGATGCCATCGCGTGGTGGAAACAAGGCATCGCGGAGGGGTTTCGCAAGCGCGCGCCTCGAAATCCGCTGCGCCGGCGGCCGATCAGTGCGACGATGCGTGCATCGCGTAGGCCGCCACCGGCGGCAGGCGCTCGCGCTGCGCCAGCGCGTCGGCGACTTCGGTGATGCGCCGGCGAAGGTCGGCGTTCTCGCGCTCGACCGTCTCGCCGCGATCGGAGGCGGACCGTGCGAGCGCCGCCTCGGCGGCCGCGAGCTTTTCGCGGACGCTGCGCTCGCTCTCGGCCGGGTCGGCGAGCGTCGCTTCGGGCGCGGCTGGATCGAGCCGTGCGGCGAGCAGGCTGTCGAGCAGGTCGGCGTGGGCCTCCTCGAGCGCGAGCAGGGTCGCGAGGCCCGCCGAGCCGTCGGCCTGCGCGGTCTCGAGCTCGCCTTCCAGGCGCTTCCGGAGCGCGAGCGCTTCCGCAATCTCGGCGTCGCGCGCGGCGACGTCGCGGGCGAGCGCCGCCACCTCCAGCGTTCGGCCGCCGAGGGCCGCCATGTCGGCGTGGCGCTTGGCGCGTGCGGCTTCGACGGCGCGCTCCATCCGGCGCTGCCCCACCGCGAACTCGGCCCGCAGGAAATCCTTCTCCGCCGCGATCTCCTCGACGGAGAGCGGCAGCTGCGCCTCGGTCCGCCGCCGCGCGAGCCGGGCGGCGCGCGCGTTCACGGCCGGCAGAGCCAGCAGCGCACACAGGGTCGCCACCAGAAAGCCGAGGGCGAAGACCATCACGGTTTCGATCACGCGGGCGAACTCGTTCCCTTGAGCGACGCCGCGCGGCGGACCCCTGCCCGCTCGTGCGACGACGCGACCACACGCCGAAACGGGCACCGGAACCCGAGCAGAACCCGTGCACCGCGCCCGCGAGCCGGGCATGCCCGACCAACGTTGGCGCTCAGTCTAACCGGTTTTGGACGCGGGCGCGAAATCGCGATTCGCGACGCCTCAGAACGGGTTCCAGGTCGGCGTGCCGGTGAACTTCAGGTAGCCGACGTTGATGCCGAGCCGCGCGCCGACGCCGGTGCGGATCGGGACCACGACGATGCCGTCGTTGGTCACCGCCGTCATGCCGAAGCCGCCGACGAAGTAGGCCGAGCCGTCGACGCCGCCGAAGCGGCGGTAGATGCCCTTCACCGCCGGCAGGTTGTAGACCAGCATCATGGTGCGGTCGCCGTCGCCGCCGATGTCGAACCCGAGGGTCGGGCCCTGCCAATAGATCCGGCGCTGGCCGGCGTTGCGGGTGTAGAGCGTGCCCTCGCCGTAGCGGACGCCGCCGACGATGGCGCCGGAGGCCTCCTGCCCGAGGATGTAGCCGTTGGGCTCGCCCCAGCGCTTGGTCGCCTCCTGAACGGTCAGCGCCAGCCCGCGCGAGACGTTGCCGAAGAACTTGTGCCCCGAATCGACGATCTCGCCCGGGCGGAAATTCTCGGGCGCGCCAGGGTCGTCGACGCCGCGAGCAAGGGCGGCGCCTGGAAGCAAGCCGAGCACGGCGAGGCCGGCCGAACCGAGGCCGGCCAGAGCATGGCGGCGGGTCGGTGTCGGATGGCGTTTCGCGTCGGCTTGGCAGAGATGGTTTGTGCGGGGAGAATCGGGTGCGGTCATGGTTCCTCCTCGATCCGCTCGGGGCGGCGCCTTCACGGGACACGGTCGCGCGCCTGGACGAAGCCCTGCGTTCGCCCCCCAGACAAGCGGCAGGCCTTGCGCCGCTCCGCACGACGATCGATGAGGCCGCGAAACCGGTTGCGAACGTCGGGCTCAAGAAAACGTCGGGCTCAAGAACTGGGGACCAAGTGGACACGATGTGGTTAACGCGACGTGACTGCGCCGGCCTCGTCCTGGCGGGTCTCGCCGGGCCCGCACGCGGCCAGACGCCGGCGTCCGGCTATCTCGGGCTCGCGGGGTTCGACCCGGTGAGCTACTTTCTGCCGGAGGGGCCGCAGGCGGGCCTGGCGACGTTCGAGGTCTCGGGCGCGGGTTGGAGCTGGCGCTTCGCCAGCGCCGCCAACCGGGCCGTGTTCCTGCGCGACCCGACGGTCTACACGCCGCGGCTCGGCGGCTACGACCTCGTCGGCATCCTCGACGGGCGGCTGGTCGACGCGGACCCGCTCGTCTTCGCTGTGGTGGACGAGCGCCTCTACCTGTTCCGAAACGCCGAACACCGCGACCGGGTGGTGGCGGAGCCGAGCCTCGCGGCGAAGGCCGAGGCGTCCTGGCCCACCCTGCAGGGGCTCACGGACGGAGCACGGGAGTAAGCTCGGGCACGCCTGCGCTCTCTCGCGGCCGCAGGATCGGCCCCCGGTCGGGCAGCGCGACGCGGGCGGCGAGCGCGGGGTCGCCGAGCGCCGCGAAGGGGCCGTTACGGTAGGCCATCGCGTGCCGGCCGTAGATGATCGGCCGCCCGGTCGGTGTCACGACCCGGCCGCCGGCCGCGGTGAGGATGTGGTCGCCGGCCGCCGTGTCCCACTCCATGGTCGGGCCGCAGCGGACGTAGAGGTCGGCCTCGCCCGAGGCGATCAGCGCGAACTTGAGGGCCGAGCCGGCCGGACGCCGCTCCGTGACGCCGAGGGCGTCGAGGCAGGCTTCGGTCTCGATGTCGCCGTGGCGGCGGCTGCCCAGGGCCGTGAGCCCGTCCTTCGGCTCCGGGCGGGTGTGGACGGCGCGGATGGAGCCGGGCCGACCCGCCTCGATCGGCGCTTCGTGCGCGACGACGCCCGCCTGCCAGACGCGGCCGACGCCCGGCGCGGCGAGCGCGGCGGCGACCGGCCGGTTGCCCTCGATCAGGGCGATGCACACCGCGAATTCCGGGCTGCCGGCGAGGAAGTCGCGGGTGCCGTCGAGGGGGTCGACGAGGAAGAACCGGTCGGCGGGCGGCACGTCGTGGCAGGTCTCCTCGGCCACGACCGGGATCGCCGGGAACCGCTCCAGGAGGTTGGCCAGGATCAGCTGCTCGGCCTCGAGGTCGGCATGGCTCGATGGCGAGCCGTCCACCTTCAGCACGTGCGGGCAGTCGTGGCCGTGGTGCCCGAGCAGGATCTCGCCGGCGGCGCAGGCGATCTCGGCCAGATCCGCGGCGATGCGCTCACGTTCCGGTCCCGAGAGGGAGACGATGGATAATGCCGCCATTGCCATGGCACCGTCTTGCGCCTCCCATCGATCCTTGTCGATGGCGGCCCCCTGCCGAGCGGACCGGCCGAGCGAACAGGCCGAGCGAACCGGCCGAGCGAACCGGCATCGTGCTCCCACGGCGGATCAGTAGGTCGCGAAGATCCGCGCGATCTCCGAAGGCTCGCGCGTCACCGTCAACGCCAGGGCGAGCAGGATGCGGGCCTTCTGCGGCGTCAGGTTGTCCGCGCTGAGGATGCCGCGCTCCCGCAGGCGGGTGGTGAGCGGGACGACGCCGCTGCCCGCGCGCGTCGACTGCACCACGACGATTCCGGCCGCCGCCGCCTCTTCGAGGGCGTCGGCCTCCCGCGGCGGCGTCATGCCGGGTGCCAGGCCCGCCGAGACGATCCCCTGCGCGCCGGCGGCGCGGAAGGCGCGCACCGCCGTGCCGTCGGCGTCGGCGTAGCCGTAGGACACGTCGACCCGCGGCAGGGCGTCGAGCGCGCGGACGTCGAAGGGCGTGCCCGGAGCGTGGCTCCGCTCGGAGCGCCGGTAGTACTGCACCGACGCACCGTCGACATGGCCGAGCACGCCGAAATCCGGCGTGCGGAAAGTCTGCAGCCGGGCGACTGACGTCTTGGTCACCTCGCGGGCCGCCTGGATCTCGTCGTTGAGCACGACGAGTACGCCGCGCCCGCGGGAGTGCGGCGACGCCGCCGTGCGGATCGCCGCGACGAGGTTGAGCCCGGCGTCGCTCGACAGGGCGCTCATCGGCCGCTGCGATCCGACGAGCACCACCGGCACGTCCACGGTCAGCGTCAGGCTCAGGGCGTAGGCGGTTTCCTCCAGGGTGGCGGTGCCGTGCCCGATGACGATGCCGACGAGGTCGGGATGCTCGGCCGCCAGCCGCTCGCAGGTCTTCACCAGGTCGCGCCATTCGGCGAAGCCGATCGCCGGGCTCGGCACGGCGCGGAAGGCGACGGGCACGACCTCGGCAACCGCGCGCACCTCCGGCACCGCGTCGAGGATCGCCTGCGCCTCCAGCCGGTTGCCGGTCGCGGTGTAGTCGAGGATGTCCAGGGAATCGCGGCCCAGCGACGAGATCGTCCCGCCGGTGCCAATGAACGCGACCTTCGGCCTTGCCGTCATCGAATGTCTCCTGCCGCTAGGCGCCGAGACGGCGTCCTACCCGCAGACGGCGTTCCTGTCTCGCGCCGGCACACGCGCGACCGTCGAAGGCGCGGCGGGAACGGCGGCGTCCCGCCCTCCCATCCCGCAACACGGCGGCCGTGCGCTCAGCTTCGGAAGTCGACCACGAGGGCGGAGGCGCTGCTGCGGGCGCTGGCCGAACCGCTCGACGCGTAGCCGGAGCCGGTCGTCTGCGTCGCCTGAAGCTGCTTGATGAAGCTCGCCAGGAGGTCGCTCGTCGACGCGGTGCCCGTGGTGTCGGAGGCCGCGAAATCGAGGTTCAGGCCCGACGACGCATCGCCGCTCGGCGGAGCGCCGGGGAGCGGCCCGGAGGGTCGGCCGCCGGCCCCGCCAACCGCGCCGCCGGCGTTCTTGTCGCCCTCGGCGAAGAGCGACTTCAGGGTCGTGGCCTGGTCGTTCGTCAGCGTCCCGCTGGTGACCTGGTCGGCGATCAGGCCGTCGATCTTGTCCTTCATCGCGGAGGGATCGAGGCGGGCGGTCGCGGTGCCGCCCGACGCCGCCGACGCGCCGTCTTTTGCACTGCTACCGGACTTGAGGCTCGCGTCGATCGAGTCGAGGGCGCTGGTCAGCGCGGTCGCGTCGGTCGAGGAGATCGTGCCGGCCGAGGCCTGGCTGTCGATTTCGGAGGCGACCCGGTTCTTGTGGGCGTGCGCGGGCCGCTGCGTCGGCTGAAGCTGCGACGCGGTGGTGCTGGAGATCGAACTCATGGGGGCAATCCCGTGAAGGCGCCGGAAACGCCCGGCCGCGGGTCCGTGTGCAAAGTGCCCACGCCGCGGTTAAGGAGTTGTTGCCCTTAAGATTTCGAAATGTTTCCGGCGTCTCCGTTCGTCGCGGTCGCCGCCGGCTCAAGTGCCGGCGGACGAGCCCGTCAGCGGGCGGCGACCCGTAGTTGCGGGGCCGGCGGGGCGACCGGGCTCGCCGCGCGCACGGCCGGGGCCGCGACGCCGTAGAGCCCGCGGTGCTGCGGGTTCGGGCTCAGGCGGTCGGTCAGCCCGATCACCGTCTCGGCGGCGCCGAGGAGGAGCGCGCCTTCGGGGCCGAGCCGGTCGGCCAGGCGTCCGAGGATGTCGGCCTTCGTCGGCGTGTCGAAGTAGATCAGCACGTTGCGGCAGTAGATCACGTCGAAGGTGCCAAGCGCCTCGAAGCCGTTGAGCAGGTTGAGCGGCCGGTAGTCGACCATCGACCGCAGGCTCGGCGCGATCTGCCACTGCTCGCCGACCTGTGTGAAGTACTTCAGCAGCCACTGCACCGGCAGGCCGCGCTGCACCTCGAAGTGGCTGTAGAGGCCGAGCTTGCCCTTCTCGATCACCTCGGTTGAGAGGTCGGTGGCGACGATCTCGACCTGCCAGCCGGCGAGCTTGACGCCGGCCTCCTGCAGCAGGATCGCCAGCGAGTACGGCTCCTGCCCGGTCGAGGCCGCCGCGCACCAGATGCGCAGCCGGCGCTGTCCGGCGCGGCGCGCCATGGCCTGCGGCAGCAGCACGTCGCGAAAGAGGTCGAACGGCGTGCGGTCGCGGAAGAAGAAGGTCTCGTTGGTGGTCATCGCCTCGACGACCGCCTTTTCGATCGCTGAGTCGCGGGCGACCTTCAGGGTGCCGACGAGGTCGCGCAGCGTCGCGAGGCCGAAGCGCCGGCAGACGGGCGTGAGCCGGCTCTCGACGAGGTAGCGCTTCTCCGGGGTGAGCGCGAGGCCGGAGCGCTGCTTGAGGTAGGCGCGCAGGTAGTCGAATTCGAGCTCGGTCATGCGCCCTGTCCCGTGAGCAAGGCGCGAAGCGCGGGGCCGATCTCGGGAAGCGGAAGCACGGCCTGGGCGAGTCCCGCCTTGGCGACGCTCCCGGGCATGCCCCAGACGGTGCTCGTCGCCTCGTCCTGGGCAAGGACGGCGCCGCCGGCCTCGACCAGCGCGCGGGCGCCGTGGGTGCCGTCCGAACCCATGCCGGTGAGCACGACGGACAGGGTCGCGGGCCCGAACAGCGTGGCGGCGTCCTTGAACAGGACGTCCACGGCCGGGCGGCAGAAGTTCACCAGCGGCCCGTCGTCGAGGCGGATCACCGGCTCTCGGCCCGGCCCTCCGGTCAACCCCATGTGGCGCCCGCCCGGGGCGACGTAGATCCGGCCGGGCTCCAGGCGCTCGTCGGCCTTGCCTTCGGCGGCGGTGAGGCCGGTGCGGGTGGCGAGATGCTCGGCGAACACGGCAGTGAAGATCGGCGGCATGTGCTGGACGATCAGGATCGGCACCCGGCGAAGCGTCGCCGCGCCGATCTTCTCCAGCATCTCGCCCACCGCCCGCGGGCCGCCGGTCGAGGCGCCGACGAGGAAGACCCGGGGGGTCACCGCGCGGGCCTTCGGACGCAGCACGATCGGGGCGGACGGCCGCGGGGCGGTCGCCGCGGGCGCCGGCGAG